>NZ_JBFUGJ010000084.1:0-19874 GCF_056402975.1 Mesorhizobium sp. P3_A9
CATGCGCGTAGGTCTTGAGGTCTTCCTCGTGTGCTGCGATGCGTTCGCGGCCGACCTTTTCCATATAATCCAGTGCCGCGCCCAGCCCGATCGCCTGGACGATCGGTGGCGTGCCGGCTTCAAAGCGATGCGGCGGCTCGTTGTAGGTAACGATATCCTCCGTCACCTCCTCGATCATCTCGCCACCGCCCATGAAGGGGCGCATGCCGGCGAGAATGTCCTTCTTGCCGTAGAGCACGCCGATCCCCGACGGGCCGTAAACCTTGTGGCCGGTGAAGACGAAGAAATCGCAGTCGAGATCCTGCACATCGATCGGCATGTGCACGGCGCTCTGGCTGCCGTCGACGAGCACAGGAATGTCGCGCGCATGCGCGATGCGCACGATTTCTTTGATCGGCGTCACCGTGCCCAGCGCATTCGACATCTGCGTGATGGCGACGAGCTTGGTGCGATCGGTCAGCCGCTTCTCGAACTCCTCGATGTGGAAGACGCCGAGATCATCGACCGGCACCCAGACCAGTTTCGCGCCCTGCCGTTCGCGGATGAAATGCCAGGGAACGATGTTGGAGTGGTGCTCCATGATCGACAGCACGATCTCGTCGCCCTCGCCGATGTTGGGCATGCCATAGCCATACGCGACGGTATTGATCGCCGACGTCGTGTTCGAGGTGAAGACGATGTTGTCGGTGCTCGGCGCGTTGAGGAAGCGGCGCACCGTTTCGCGTGCCTTTTCATAAGCGTCGGTCGCGGCGTTGGACAGGAAATGCAGCCCGCGATGAACGTTGGCATATTCCTGGCTGTAGGCGTGCTGGATGGTGTCGAGCACCACCTGCGGCTTCTGTGCCGAGGCGCCATTGTCGAGATAGACCAGTTTCTTGCCATAGACTTCGCGCGACAGGATCGGGAAGTCGCTGCGGATCGCCTCGACGTCGTAGAAATCTCCGATCTTGCCTGGAGCGTTCATCATTTCACCCGTGCGTCACAAACCAGTCGTCGAGCTTCGCTTCCAGCGCCTCGACGATGACATCGTCATCCAGTTCCTCGATCACCTCGGCGACGAACGCCTTGACCAGCAGGCCACGGGCGCTCTTCTCGTCGACGCCGCGCGCCATCAGGTAAAAGAGATGGTCGTGGTCGATCTCGGTGACCGTCGCGCCATGGCCGCAGATGACATCATCGGCGAAGATTTCAAGCTCTGGCTTGGTCGAGAACTCGCCATCGTCCGATAAAAGCAGCGTGTTGCAGGCCATCTTGGCGTTGGTCTTCTGGGCGTACTGATGGACGTTGATGCGGCCCTGGAAAACGCCGCGCGCCTTGCCTGTCACCACATTGCGGATGACCTCTGTCGAGGTCGTGTGCGGCACGGCGTGGTCGAGCACCATCGTCACGTCGGTGTGGGTGTCGCCGGCCAGAAGATTGATGCCACGCAGCTTGAAGTCGGCGCCCTCGCCCGTCGTCCTGACCATGATCTCCTGGCGCACAAGCTTGCCGCCGGCGTTCATGACGAACAGCGTCAGTTTGGCGTTCTTGCCGATATGGGCCTTGAACTGCGCCAGATGCGTCGCCGTTTCCGGCTGCTCCTGAACGATCAGCCAGGTCACCTCGGCACCCTCGCCGAGCACGAGCTGGCTCACCGAACTGACCAGCGCAGCGCCATCACCCGCCTGACGCTCGACGATGACTGCCTTGGCGCCAGCACCGACGCGCACTGGCAGGCGCACATGGGTCTGGCCGCCGGCCTGCAGGTTCTGCAGCTCGATCGGCTTCTCGAGTTCCGTGCCATCGGCGATATCGACAAAGTAGCCGTCGGCGACAAAGGCTGTGTTCAGCGCACCGATCGCATCATCGCTGCCATAGGGATCGAGGCCCGGCGCGATGCTGCCGTCGATCAGCTTTTCCGACAGGCGCTGGACGGTGACGCCCTCGATGGCTGGCACCTTCGCGTCGGACTTGCCGTTCAGGATCGCCAACACCGCGGAGCCTTCAACGATCGGTGCAATGGCTTTTGCCGCCGCAGCCGGGTCGAAATCCGGCACGGCGTTCAACAGCCGGCGCAAGTCGGTGTAGTGCCAGGATTCGATGCGCCGCGTCGGCAATCCGTGCTTGATCGCCTCGATGGCGTCGTCGCGCTTCAGCATCACCGCGCCGTCGCCCGGCAGCAGCGACAGCCGGTCGCCGAACGCGTCGATCAACGCGGTCTCGGCCGGTGTCCGCTGCGGTTGTGTGTGCATATTCATCAGCTTCGCCTCTGGCATCTCACGCGGCTTCGCCGATCACACCGGCATAGCCATTGGCTTCGAGGTCGAGCGCCAGCGACTTGTCGCCGGACTTGATGACCTGGCCCTTGTAGAGCACGTGCACTGTATCAGGCACGATGTGTTCGAGCAGGCGCTGGTAGTGGGTGATGACCAGGAACGCCCGGTCGGGCGCGCGCAAAGCGTTGACGCCGTCGGAGACGATCTTCAGCGCATCGATGTCGAGGCCGGAATCGGTCTCGTCGAGCACGCACAGCTTCGGCTCCAAAAGCTTCATCTGCAGGATCTCGGCGCGCTTCTTCTCGCCGCCGGAGAAGCCGACATTGAGCGGCCGCTTCAGCATCGCAATGTCCATGCTGAGCGAAGCGGCGGCTTCCTTCACCCGCCTCAGGAATTCCGGGATCTTCAGCGGTTCTTCGCCACGCGCCTTGCGCTGCTCGTTCATCGCCACTTTCAGGAATTCCATCGTCGCCACGCCCGGTATCTCCATCGGATACTGGAAAGCGAGGAAGATGCCTGATGTGGCGCGTTCGGCCGGATCCATTTCGAGGATCGACTGGCCGTTGTAGAGGATGTCGCCTTCGGTGACCTCATAGTCCTCGCGGCCGGCGAGGATGTAGGACAGCGTCGATTTGCCCGAGCCGTTCGGGCCCATGATCGCGGCAACCTCGCCGGCTTTCACCGTCAGGTTCAGGCCACGGATGATTTCGGTGCCGTCATCGACGATGCGGGCGTGCAGGTTCTTGATCTCAAGCATTCTTTTGTTTCCTGAATATCTGTCCGGTCAGCCGACCGAGCCCTCAAGCGAGATGCCAATCAGCTTCTGCGCCTCGACGGCAAACTCCATCGGCAGTTGCTGAATAACGTCCTTGACGAAGCCGTTGACGATCAGCGCGATGGCTTCCTCTTCGGGAATGCCACGCTGCATGACATAAAACTTCTGGTCCTCGGAAATCTTGGACGTCGTCGCCTCGTGCTCGAACTGCGCCGTCGAGTTCTTGGCTTCCATGTAAGGCACGGTGTGCGCGCCGCACTGGTCGCCGATCAAAAGCGAGTCACAGTTGGTGAAGTTTCGGGCGTTGGTCGCCTTGCGGTGCGCCGAGACCTGGCCGCGATAGGTGTTCTGCGAGAAGCCGGCGGCGATGCCCTTGGAAATGATGCGGCTCGACGTGTTTTTGCCGAGATGGATCATCTTGGTGCCGCTGTCGACCTGCTGATAACCGTTCGACACGGCGATCGAATAAAACTCGCCTTGGGAATCGTCACCGCGCAGGATGCAGCTCGGGTATTTCCAGGTGATCGCCGAGCCGGTCTCGACCTGCGTCCACGAGATCTTCGAACGGTCGCCACGGCAGTCGCCGCGCTTGGTGACGAAATTATAGATGCCGCCCTTGCCCTCGGCGTCGCCGGGGTACCAGTTCTGCACCGTCGAATATTTGATCTCGGCATCGTCGAGCGCCACCAGTTCGACGACGGCGGCATGCAACTGGTTCTCGTCGCGCTGCGGCGCGGTGCAGCCTTCGAGATAGGAGACGTAAGCCCCCTCCTCGGCGATGATCAGCGTACGCTCGAACTGACCGGTGTTCTTCTCGTTCATGCGGAAATAGGTCGACAGCTCCATCGGGCAGCGCACGCCCTTGGGCACGAAGACGAAGGAGCCGTCGGTGAACACGGCCGAATTCAGCGTCGCATAGTAATTGTCGGAGGTCGGCACCACGGAGCCGAGATACTTTTTCACCAGCTCCGGATGCTCGCGGATGGCTTCCGAGATGGAGCAGAAGATGACGCCGGCTTGCGCCAGCTCCTTCTTGAAAGTGGTAACGACGGAGACGGAATCGAACACCGCATCGACGGCGACGCGGCCGGACTTGTAGACATTGTCACTGGGCTCCTCGAGATCGGAGGCATCCGTCTTCTGCACGCCGGCGAGGATTTCCTGTTCCCGCAGCGGAATGCCGAGCTTCTCGTAGACCTTCAGGAGTTCGGGATCGACATCGCTGAGCGACGACGGGCCGGGCGTGCTCTTGGGCGCCGCGTAGAAGTAGATGTCCTGGAAATCGATCTTCGGATAATGGACACGCGCCCATGTCGGCTCTTCCAGCGTCAGCCAGCGCTGATAGGCTTCCAGGCGCCATTCCAGCATCCAGGACGGTTCGTCCTTCTTGGCCGAAATGAAACGGATGATGTCTTCGCTCAGGCCCTTGGGGGCCTTGTCGACAGCGATTTCGGTCTGGAACCCGTATTTGTATTGGTCGACGTCGATCTTTCGGACCCGATCGATCGTGTCCTGCACAGCAGGCATATGCGTTCTCCATCCACGCCGGGGTCAAGGCCCGACAGTTTTCAAACTATGGCACCGCCAAATGAACGCCCGAGGCATCCGCGGCAGCGTAAGTTCCATATAGTGCGCCTCGACCGGGAATTCACCCGGCCAGCATGAAACGCACGGCTCTACCAGGCCGAAAGGCCCAAAATCGTCCAACCGCTAAGCGGCTTCTTCTCTATCCGCCTTTTCCCTGGCGGCTTGCCGAGCCGCAATGCCCGCCAGCGCGGTGCGGAACAGCTCGATATCTTCAGCGCCGGTCGTCGTCCCGATCGACACGCGCAAGGCGCCGAGACTGTCGCCGTAGCCCATGGCTTTCAGCACGTGGCTCGGCCCGACCTTGCCCGACGAGCAGGCGGAGCCGGCCGACAGCGCCACACCGGCGAGATCAAAGGCGATCTGCGCGGTTTCAGCCTTGATGCCGGGAATAGCGAAGAATGTCGTGTTGGCAAGCCTTGGCGCGCCGGTTCCAAAGATTTCCGCCTCCGGCACCAGCATTTTCAAGATGGCCTCGATCTCGTCACGGCGCTCGCGCACCGCATTGATCGCCGGCAGGCCTGCCAGCGCTTCGCGCGCAGCAGCACCAAAACCGGCAATGGCGGCGAGGTTTTCGGTGCCGCCGCGATGGCCCTTTTCCTGGCCGCCGCCATTGATCAGCGGCTTCGGCATCATCAGATCGGCAGCGGCGACGATGGCGCCGACGCCCTTGGGGCCGCCGATCTTGTGCGAAGACAGAATCAAATAGTCGGCGTAACCCGCTGACATATCGATCGGAACGCGGCCCGCGGCCTGAACCGCATCGACGACAAGAATGCCGCCCGCGGCCTTGACGATCCCGGCGATCCGATCGATCGGCTGGATGACGCCGGTTTCGTTGTTGGCGGCATGGATCGCCACCAGCGGCAGGCCATCGGCCTTGTCGTGACCGGCAAGCGCCGCCGCCAGGGCAGCAAGATCGGCAATGCCATTGGCATCGACGCCGATGCGCGTCACCTGCGCTGCCGGGAAGCGTCCGCCATTCAACAGGCAGGGATGATCGGCCTCGGAGACGCAGAGCCGGCTCATGCGCACGCTGCCGCGTCCAATCTGCCAATCGGGTGAAAGCAGCGTCGAGGCGGCTTCGGTCGCGCCGGAGGTGAACACGACATGTTCGGGCCTGGCATTCACCAGCGCCGCAACCTCGCGCCTTGCCGTCTCGATCAGGCGGCGCGCGGCGCGGCCCTCGGCATGAACCGATGACGGGTTGGCGGTCACGCCAAGCGCCGCGACCATAGCCTCGCGCGCCGCTGGGAGCAGCGGCGCACTAGCATTATAGTCGAGATAGGCGCGTTTTGCGGCCATTTTCGTCCAGTTGATCCTGTCAGACGCCATTCGGTTGTCGTATGGCGTTATTTCCTTGAAATTCCAAGGCGAGCCGTCCTATTTACGCGGCTTGCGGCGCGGGTGGCCGGGCTCGACGTCAGGCCACTCAGTTTTGAATAGTTCTAAACTAGCTTCTAAGAAGACGCTCGCCCTGCGTCAAGGCCAGAGGAAGACACGTTCCGGGCGCCGCGCATTCGTATACCCAAGTGGAGTATTTCATGCCTGAGGTCATTTTCACCGGTCCGGCCGGTCGCCTGGAGGGACGCTACCAGCCTTCCAAGGAAAAGAGCGCGCCGATCGCCATCGTCTTGCATCCGCATCCGCAGTTCGGCGGCACGATGAACAACAAGATCGTCTACGACCTCTTCTACATGTTCCAGAAGCGCGATTTCACCACGCTGCGCTTCAATTTCCGCGGCATCGGCCGCAGCCAGGGCGAGTTCGACCACGGCACCGGCGAGTTGTCGGACGCGGCGGCAGCCCTCGACTGGGTGCAGTCGCTGCATCCGGATTCCAAAAGCTGCTGGGTCGCCGGCTATTCCTTCGGCTCGTGGATCGGCATGCAGCTTTTGATGCGCCGGCCCGAGATCGAAGGCTTCATCTCGATCGCGCCGCAGCCGAACACCTATGACTTCTCGTTCCTGGCGCCCTGCCCGTCATCGGGCCTGATCATCCATGGCGATGCCGACAAGGTGGCGCCACCGAAGGATGTGCAAGGCCTAGTCGACAAGCTGCATACGCAAAAGGGCATCACCATCACGCAGAAGACCTTGCCCGGCGCAAACCACTTTTTCGCCAACGACGCCGATCTTTTGATCGAGGAATGCGCCGACTATCTCGATCGCCGGCTGGCGGGCGAATTGTCCGATCCGCGGCCGAAGCGGTTGAGATAGACAGGGAAAGGCGCCAGCGCCGATGTACGAGCCTCCCCATTTCCAGGAAACGCGGCCGGATGTCCTGCACGGACTGATCCGGTCGCATCCGCTCGGCATGCTGATCTCGAACGGGCCCGATGGCCCGGTCGCCAACGCCATTCCGTTCCTGCTCGACGCGGAAGCGGCACCGAACGGCAGGTTGCGCGCCCACCTGGCCAAGGCCAATCCGCACTGGAAACTTATCGCCGAAAACCCGTCATCACCCGTGCTGATCGTCTTCCAGGGCACCGACGCCTATGTGACGCCCTCCTGGTATGAGACCAAGCGCGAGACCGGCAAGGTGGTGCCAACCTGGAACTATGCCATCGTCCAGGTGCGCGGCACGGCAAAAGTGATCGACGACCAGGACTGGCTGGCGCAGCAGATCGCCGACCTGACCCTTTCGCAGGAAGGCCCCCGCGACGCCCCCTGGGCGGTGACCGATGCGCCACCGCCCTTCATCCAGTCACAGATCAAGGGCATCATCGGGCTGGAGATCGAAATCAGCGAGATCCACGGCAAGTGGAAGGTCAGCCAGAACCGTCCCGTCGCCGACCGCGTCGGCGTCGCGCAAGGTCTTGAAAGCGAGACCGCCAATTCATCCGACATGGTCCGCCTGGTACGGTCTTACGGCGGCCTGGACGGCAACTAAAGCAATTCCAGGAAAAGTGTGAAGCGGTTTTCCGTCCGGAATTGCGTAAAACAAGACCAATCCGGCAGCGACCTATCTTTCCGGAGCAATCAGCCGGAACGCTGCCTTGCGGACCGGCAATCCTGACGGCGTCGGCCGGAAGATGAAGCCGAGCCGGGCAAAGACCAGTCCGCATGCCAGCGCAAACGCGCAGCCAAGGCCGAAGCCGGCAACGGTGTCGCTCGGATAGTGCGCGCCGACAAAAACCCTGGTCGAGGCGAAACAGGCGGTGATCACCAAGGCGATATACCAACGCCTCGGAAACAAAAGCAGGAGAACGCCGAAGACTGCCCCCATCGTCGTGGCGTGGCCTGAGGGAAAACCGGCGAAGCGCGCATCAAAGGCGAAGGGATGCAGGGCGAGCACACCAAAATCCTGAAAGTAGAGCGGACGCGCCCGGCCGATCGCATATTTCAGGACATTGACCAGCAGGCCGGACAGGCCGACGGCGCTCAGCACCAGAAAAGCCAGGCAAGTCCAGTTGTAGACAAGCATCAACGATCGCCGTGAAAGGCTTCGCCAATCGGTCAGATTGGCCGCGACGAGCAGAAGCGCTGATGGGATCAGGTACCAGCCGCCGAGAGCGAACTGGGTCAGGAACTCGGCCAGGCGGGCTCCCGACCATTGGCCATGAACCATTCCTGCCGGTGTGTCGAGGCGAACAAAGGCCGCCGCCGTCAGCAACACCCAAACCACGAGCCAAACCGGCCATGCGATGTTGGGGTAACGCGCGGGACGAACGGCAAAGCGCCTTCTGACGATCTGCAACGTGTCGCGAAAATTGTCGAGGGAACGGCGTCTCACCGCAAGAAGCGTGGCGAAAACGGAAGGGCGCGATTTCACGAGCATTGGGAATTCGACCCCATTATTGCCGTCATGGGCATCGGCGAGCCGTCATGGGGCCACACGATAGAGGCCGAGCGACAATTTGTCTCCCGACGAATAGTTGAGGCCGTCGATCTCAGCGACGCGCTTCACCGATTTGCCTTGCACCGACAGCATGCCGTTCAATTTCTGCTCGTCCTCGATCGGCGCCAGTCCCAACGCACAGGCCGGATCGGCAAGCAAATGTTCCGCGACACCACCAATATTGGTCAGCACCGTCTTGGTGCCGACCAGGAACACAAGGCTCGGCTCCTGATACCGCGACGAGGCCAGCACCGTCGTGTCGCAAGGTTTGTTGGCAAGCACTGCCTGCTTGATCGCCGGGCTCAGCCAGATCGGCTTCAACGACGGCGCGATGACGCCGAACAGCAAGGCATAGGTGATGCCCGCACAGGCGGCGATGGCGCCGATGCGGGGCAGCGGCACCTGCAACTGCCGCGAAAAAGCGAAGTAGCCCGTGCCGAGTGCGGCGGCGGCGGCCGGAATGCTCCACCATGAGAAGGTGTGTGTGATGTAGATCGGCGCTCCGATGCAGACAGCCGCCAAGCCAAGGCTGACCACGACGAGACCGAACGCCGTCGACCACCACAACCATTGCTGCCAGCGCTTCAGCGGCGCATTGGCATCCTCAGGCAGCAACGTCAGCAGCCAGCCGATCAGCAGCGCCATGCCGGGATAGGCCGGCAGGACATAATGCGGGAGCTTTGTCGGGATCAGCTCGAACACCAGCCAGAACGGGATGTACCAGGCGAGGCAAAAGCGCAGCCTGACATCGTCGCGCAGGCGGTTGAGAGCCTGGAGGCCAGCGCCGACCGCGATCAGGCCGAACGGCCACATGAACAGCGAATAGGTCAGCATGTAGAAGCCGGGCGGCAGGCCGTGCGATTCCTCGCCCGAGGCGACCTTGCCGAGCATGTCCTTGCCGACGGCCTGCTGCAGGAAAGCGCCGTGGCTCTTCCAGGTGATGGCCGCGAGCCAGGGCAGCGCGATCACCACGACAAGCAACAGGCCGCGTCCAACCCTGAGCTTCGACAGCCAGCGCCCATCGCGCTCGAAGGCGAACAGCGCCGCGATGGTCAGAGCCGACAAAAGCGGCGCGATCGGCCCCTTGATGAGGATGGCCGCGCCTTGCGCGATCCAGAAAATCCACCAGAGATGGCCGGCGACCGGTTGGTTGCGGCGCGATGCCAGGTAAATCTGCGCCAGCGCACCTTGCGCCGCCACGCAGCAGGCCAGCAGCATCGCATCGGTCTTGGCGTCGCGGCCCTCGAAGGCCGTGGCGAAGATGGCGGCCATCACCAGGCCGGCGGCGATACCGGCATTGGCGCCGAAAAGATTGGTCCCCGTCCAGGCGATCGCCAGCACCGCAATGGCAATGCCGAGTGCCGAGATCGTGCGATAGACCCAGATCGGTGCTTCGGCACCCTTACCGCTCAAGGTGACGGCGGCGGATTGCAGCCAGTAGATACCGACGGGCTTCTGGTAGCGCGAGGCGTCCTGAAAGCGGATGTCGACATAATCGCCGCTCTCCGCCATCTGCTTGGTCGCCTGGACGAAGCGCGACTCGTCGCGGTCGATCGGCGGCAGGGACGCCAGCCCCGAAACCGTCATCACCAGGCTGAACAGGAAGAGAAGAATGTAGTTCCTGTTCAACGCCATGCTTGAGCCTCTCTGGTCATTTCTTGATAAGCGGGCCGCTCAATCGACCTTGGTCATCGCCGCCGCCTTGCGCTCATTGGCGATCAGCCAGAGATTTCTGACATAGATGAACATGCCCATGGCCTGGCCGGCGATGAACACCGGATCCTGACGCACGATGGCATAGATCAGCAGCAGGCCGCCGCCGAACAGGGAAAAGAACCAGAAGGCGACGGGCACGACGCTGCGCTTGGCCTTTTCAGATGCCAGCCACTGCACAACGAAACGCATGGTGAAGAAGAATTGAGCGATGAACCCCAGCAGGATCCATGCGTCGAATTGCTTGACAAAAACCTGGTGAAGCCAGGTTCCCAATTCCTGAAGCACGTTAACCACGCTTGATTTCCTCTACTTTTGGCATTCTGCGGCGCCTGCGGCGCAGCCACCAGACACCGCCGAGATCGAGCGCGCCCTGCAGGCCGCGGTCGAAAATGCCGTAATTCGACTTGCCGTGGCGGCGCGAGCGGTCGACGACATCGCAATGCACGACGCGGTATCCCTCCTGGATGACCAGGGCCGGGACGAAGCGGTGCGTGCCGTCGAAAAACGGCAGTTTGCGCAGGACATCGGTGTGGACAGCCTTCAGGCCGCAGCCGGTGTCGCGCGTCTCGTCATGCAGAATGGCGTTTCTCAGCCAGTTGGCGAAGCGCGACGCCAGCTGCTTGACCTTGCTGTCGCGGCGCTTGAGACGCTGCCCCTGAGCGGCGCCAAAATCGGGGCCCGCCTGCCGCAAGGCATCGACCAGCACCGGAATGTATTGCGGGTCGTTCTGACCGTCGCCATCGATCGTAGCGACGATGCCGCCCCGCGCCGCCCAGGCGCCCGAACGCACCGAAAGGCTCTGGCCGGCGGATTTCCGGTGCCGCAATTCGCGTACCGGGAACGGGCGAAGTGCCGTCTGTTCGGCCAGCACCGCAGCGGTGTCGTCGGTCGAGCCGTCATTGACGATGATCAATTCGAAGTCGCGGCCGGCCATCGCCGCCTCGATCTCGTCGATCAGCAGCGGCAGGTTTGCCGCCTCGTTCCTGCAAGGAATGACGATGGATATCAATGCGTCCGGCATGTCGCGTCGGGGCTCTGTCGTCGGATATGGCACTTTGTGGATGCCGTGCGGTGCCGCTCGAGGTCGTGGGCTGCAAGAACCTTTGGCGCGGCGCCTCATTACGCCAGCCGAAACGATGAAGCAAGCATTCGTGCCGGACGGCTCGTCGCACCGTTTCAAGAAGGGGTGATCGTCATTGGCGATCTACCGCAAAACCGGATTCCACTTTTGCTCACCGCGCTTGGATGCTAAACGCGCCCGTTCACATATGCCCGCGCCGGACGGCCGGACGCTTTTCGGGAAGAAACCATGCCTGCCTTCAAATCCGATTTTCTGCGCACGATGAGCGAGCGCGGCTTCATCCACCAGATTTCGGATGAGACCGGCCTCGACCAGCTTTTCGCCAAGGAAACGGTCACCGCCTATGTCGGCTACGACGCCACCGCCACCAGCCTGCATATCGGCAATTTGATCTCGGCGACCATGCTTTACTGGCTGCAGGAGACCGGGCACCGGCCGATCGCCCTGATGGGCGGCGGCACGTCGATGATCGGCGATCCGTCCTTCCGCGACGACCAGCGCAGCCTTTTGACGCCTGAGGCGATCGCCACCAACATCGAAGGCATCAAGCGGATCTTTGGGCGCATCCTGCGTTTCGGCGACGGCCCGAACGATGCTGTCATGGTCAACAATGCCGACTGGCTGATGAAGCTCAACTATGTCGAGTTCCTACGCGATGTCGGCCGGCATTTTTCGGTCAACCGCATGCTGACCTTCGACAGCGTCAAGCTGCGGCTCGACCGCGAGCAATCGCTGTCGTTCCTCGAATTCAACTACATGATCCTGCAGGGCTACGATTTCGTCGAACTTGCCCGGCGCCAGAACTGCCGTTTGCAGATGGGCGGGTCGGATCAGTGGGGCAACATCATCAACGGCGTCGATCTCGGCCATCGCATGGGCACGCCGCAGCTTTATGCCCTGACCACGCCGCTGCTCACGACATCGTCGGGCGCGAAGATGGGCAAGTCGGCAAAGGGTGCGGTGTGGCTCAATGGCGACCTCTTCTCGCCCTATGATTTCTGGCAGTACTGGCGCAACACCGAGGACGCAGATGTCGAGCGCTTCCTGAAGATATTCACCCGCCTGCCCCTCGATGAGATCGCGCGGCTGACCGCACTCGGCGGCTCCGAGATCAACGAGGCCAAAAAGGTCCTGGCCACGGAGACGACGGCGATCGTCCATGGCCGCGACGCGGCAAACCAGGCCGAGGAAACCGCGCGCAAGACGTTTGAGGAAGGGGCCTTGGCCGAAACATTGCCGACCGTTGGGATCGACAAGGCAGCGCTGGAGGCCGGCGTCGGCATCCTGTCGCTGCTGGTGACGGCCGGGTTGGCGTCGTCGAATGGCGAGGCGCGGCGGCACATCCAGGGCGGCGCGGTGCGCATCAACGACCAGTCGGTCAGCGACGACCGCCGCATGGTGACGCTTCAGGATTTGAGTCCGGAAAACGTCGTAAAGCTCTCGCTGGGAAAGAAAAAACACGTTCTGGTGCGGCCGGCCTGAGGCCGGATTCACCTGTATTCGAAGATCGACCTGAATATGCCCGGCGCGATCACTGACAGCGGGTTGACGTCGAGCACCGGCTTGTTGGCATTGCCCCTGAGACGGTAGGTGACGCCGATCAGGCCGCGGTCGCGGCCATTGCCGAGCAACGCGCCGACGATGGGCAGTTCGCCGAAGATGCGGTTAAGGCCATAGACCGGCATGAAAGTGCCGGTCATGTCCATATTGTTGTTCTGGTCGTAGAGAATGCCCTGGAACGTCGTGCCGATGCGCGGGCCGCGCAGCACGCCATTGGTCAGCTTCAGGTAGCCGCTGCCTTTCTCGATCTCGGCGTAGCCGCGCTCGAACTTCACTCGCGAGGTGTCGAGATTGCCCTTGACCGCCTGGTTGAGGCTGCGGTTGTCGCCGGCCGGCGTGGTCGAGACGATGGAGGCGAGTTTCGGTTCGTTGACGATGAAGAAGTTGCTGGTGTCGACCTTGCCCTTCATCGGCCCATCGCTGGTTCCTGACAAGGCCAGCGTGATCGCGCCGCCTTCCATGTGCTCGTAGACGTTCAGGAACCTCAATATGGCGCCGGCGTCCGCCGACTGCACGTTGAGCGAACGCTGGCCACCGCCGGTGGTGTTGCTGATGGTGATGGCCGCGCCCGAACTTGCCGTGGCGCTGACCTTCAGTCCGTTCACCCTGGAACCGGCCGCGCTGTAATCGAGCTTCAGGTTGGACAGCTGCTCGTCGTGGAAGCCGGTAAGCTGCTCGACATCGGCACTGACGGAAATGTTGTCTGTTCCGGTCGTCTTGGTCGCGGTGTCCACGTCGGACGTGAACTGCTTGATGAGCGAGCGGGCGTCGAGCGCGTTGCCATTGATGTCGACCGCATAGCCCTTGCCCGACCGCTTCACCGAAATCGCGACATCGTCACCCCGGTTCAAGGTGACCTTGCTGAACTTCGCCGACGACAGGGCGCCGTTGACCAGCACGATGCTGCCGTCGATGGAGAATGTCTTTCCGTCGAGGTCGAAATCGGACAGCGTCGTGGTGTCGCCGGCCTTGGTCATGACGAAGGTGACGTTGGCTGGAACCCCTGCCCCCTTGCTCCAGCCGGCCCAGGGAATGTCCAGCCTGGCGTTGGTCAGGTCGGCCGAGACGTTCTGGTTGCCGCTGCCGCTCTTGTCGATCGCGACCTTCACCGTCCCGCCCAGCAGCGGTGTCAGGCCGGGCATGGCGGCGGCGCGGATCTTGTCGTCGAGCACCAGCGCCACTTTGCGGCTGCGCGGCGGCCCATCATCCGCCAGCGGCTCGACAAGATCGAGTTCGGCCGGAATGCCATTCAGCGATGCCTTGGCGGAAATCACTGCCTTTTCGGGATCGACCGTGATCGAGCCGTCGGCATCGGTTACGGTCTGTCCATCGAATGGCTTGGCCAGCGACAGGCCGGTGTAGTCGAGCGACACCAGCCAGTCGAGTTTCGAGGTGTCGACGCCGGACTGCAACGGAATGTCGGCCCTGACATGGCCGGTGACGTTGCCGGACAGATCCTCCGGCAGGAAGCCGACATGGCGCATGGCATTGATCGGTTCGTAGGAAGCGAGTTCTGCGATAGCAGGCGCCTCCCCCTCGACTTCGATGTCGAGTGCGCCGATGACCGGCGGGTGGTTCGCCGCCTTGACGGTCAGTGTGCCGTTGCTGGCCGCCACGGTGCGGCCGCTGGGCATGAAGACGGTGCCCGAGGAGAGCGAAACATCGACGTCATTGCCGTGGAAGGCGACGACGCCGACCGCGTCGCGTATCGGCGGAATGCGGCCGGCGGTGTCAAAACGCGACCCTTCGATCTGGAAGCGGCCGAACACCTCTTCGGCCGACAGCGGCACGCCGTTGCCGAGGCGATCCGGCACGACCTGGAATTGGAGATTGCCGTCGACGACGCGGCCGCCAAACAGGTTGTTCAGCACCCAGAGCCGCGCATTGCGCGCCGAAAACCACGGCCATAGCTGCTTGACGTGCGAGACCGGCATGTCATGGAGGCTAAGCGCCAGATTGATGCCGGGAGCCTTGCCGTCAACGAATGCCACGGCCGCGGTGCCGAGCACCTCGCCGGAAGCGGCGGACCGAACCGCGATCTGCTCGGCCACCAACTTGTGGCTCTTGGTCTGATAGACGCCGGCAATGCGGGCGAGGAAGGTCAGCGCGGGCTCGGGCGATTCCGACGGCGCCAGGGTCGAACCGTCGCTGGTCAGGTCGTAACGATAGGAGGGCTCCTCGCCCGCAGCCCCTGTCGCCGGCTTTGGCCCTATCGAGCCGCCGAAATTGAAAGAAGACCGGCCGGTTTTCAGCAGCAGCTTGTCCACCTGGATCTTGTTGCTGCCGTCGACCAGCGTGGCATCGACATCGACGTCGGCCGGTAACAAGCCGCGCGTGCCAAGATCGAGCACGGAACCCGTCGACGACAGGGCGGCCGTCAGCCGTGATGCCGTGGTACCGGCTCCTTCCGACCCTGTCAGTTTCAAAGCGACCGCACCCAGCTTCCCGGCGCTGGCAGCGGTTTCATCGGCAACCGCCAGATCGATGCTTGCATTCAGCGCCGTCACCCGGTGCGCCGCGATATCGCGGCTGGCGGAAGCGGCAACGGTGACCTTTCTGCCATCGACATCCGCCTCGGAGGAAAACTCCATGCCGCCTGGCCCCGACTGGACGACGGTGGCGTCGGCGATCTTGATCAGCTTGATCGCACCGGTATCGGGCAGCACGAATTCGACATTGCTGAGTTCGATCCGGCGCATCGAATCTTCGCGCACGGCGTCCAGCACGTGATGGATGTTGCCGAACACCGCGGCCGACAGTTTCTCAGGATCGACGAGGCCGTCCTCATTGCGCAATTGCGCTGTCCAGTCGCCGCCGGACGGCATCGCCGCCACAACGATATGGGCATCCGAGACCTTGGCGCTGGTCAGCCGCACCTCTCCCCAAAGCAGCGGTATCAGGCGCATGCCGAAGCGCACGCGGCCGGCATCCGCCATGGGCTTGTCATCCGATGTCTTCAGGCTGACGTCGCTCACCTGAAGCGCGACGAAGCTCGAACTGTCGAGCGTGATGCGCGCCGGCCCGACCGCGACATGGACATCGACGCCGGCGAGTTTCTCGATGGCGGTTTCCGCTTCCGCCCGAAGCCGCTCGGAGCCGATGCCGGACGCCCCGACCAGATAGACGACGACCGCGGCCAGCAGGACGAGCGCCACCATGCCGGCAAACACGCGCGAAAGCATGCGGAAGCCGCGGCCGATCGACGCCTGACCGAGGGGTGGAACGCGGCACGCGGACGGCAAGGTCCCCAGGTCGGTGATCTCGTCACGCCTGAACCTGATCTTCTCGTGCTGCGGTTGCTCCTGATCCACGCAATCTTCCGTTGTACAAAATTCGCTCGTGGACGAATCCCCGGTCGACACTATATCGGTGTGGCTTCGCGCGTAACCTCAAACAAGGGCATCGATATGGCTGACCTCGACGTGGGCGATCTCGCACCGCAGTTCGACCTGCCCCGGGATGGGGGTGGGTCTCTAAGTCTTTCGGCCTCGTCCGGCAAACCCGTCGTCCTCTATTTCTACCCGCAGGACGACACGACGAGCTGTACGCAAGAGGCAATCAGCTTTTCACAGCTGAAGCCCGAATTCGAGAAGGCCGGCGCCGTCGTGATCGGTCTGTCCCCCGACAACGTCAAGAAGCACGACAAGTTCAAATCGAAATACAGCCTCACCATCGACCTCGCCGCCGACGAGGAGCGCAAGGTGATCGAGGCCTACCATCTGTGGGTCGAGAAATCGATGTATGGCCGCAAATACATGGGCGTCGAGCGCGCGACGTTCCTGATCGGCCGTGACGGGCGGATCGCCCGGATTTGGCGCAAGGTCCGGGTCAAGGGCCATGCGGAAGAGGTGCTGGAGGCCGTTCGCGCGCTTTGAGCGTCACGAAGACCCATACGAGTCGTCCTTACTCGTCCGGTGTTTCTGCCTTCGGCTTAGGCTGCCGCTGCGCCCGCCAGGACTTCGCAACATGGCTCACACGATCGGCCAGCGCGGCGAGACGACCGCGCAGGCCACGCGCGCCGATCATCGACGACAGCGTGACCGATTGGGTGGCGAAGCGCCGCTTGAAATCCTCGCCGCCGCAGAGAAAATCGACTTTGGCAAGGCCACGGTCGAGCGACCACTGGATATAATCCATCATCAGCACCATACCCGGCGAGGCGCGCTCGTATTCGGGATCATAGGTGGTGACGAAAGCCATCATCGTGCCGTGCTGCTCGAAATTGATCGAGACGGCGACGATCGTGTCGTCAAGCTCCAGCACGAAGATGCGCAACAGGCCGAGTTCGGCCAGCACCGAAATTAGCGCGGTGAGAACCGGCGAGCCCTTGTCGAACAGGTCCGAAACGCGGCCATGCCGGACGAGCCAGAGGCGCTTCAGCGCCGCGACCCGTGCGAGCACCGGCTCGCGCGGTTCGTCCGCATCCAGCAGGCGGAAACGCAATGCACCGCCTTCCTCCATGAACTTGCGGCCACGACGGTAGTTCTGCCGGGCTTTCTTGGACAGCGTCTCGAACCACTCCGCCCCACTTTGCCAGGGACCCGCGACACGGTAGCTGATTTCAGTGCGGTGGTTGGGCCGAAGCGCCTTGTCATGGCGCGAGGCCGGGTCGAGCAGGGCATGAACACCGGCATCCGGCAGCAGACGGTTGAGATAGATCAGGTCGAAGCCGCCCTGATCAAAAATATGCTGCCAGAGGCGGGAGATCGCCTGCGGATCGCTGTCGGGGGCAACCAGCGCATCGCCATAGTCGCTGTGATCCTTGGCCGCCCATTCGAGTATGCGGATGCCGGAGCGCTTGAAGGTCGCTAGCGCGATCACGCCCTCGAGCCGGTCGCCGTTCCAGGCAAGTCCGATCCTGAGCGTGCGCCGCTCCTGATGCGGGGTGGTGCGCCACCAGGCGACGATCCAATGCGGATGTTGGAAGACAAGCCCGCCGGCTCGCTGCCAGAGCGCGCTCCAGGCCGGTGCGATCTCGGCGAGGCGCGCCGCCGATGTCACGACTTCGAAGGTGCGTGTGCGCGGGATGGCGAGCACGAAAGGTGCGTTCATGGCCGTGTCCCTTCCGATGACCGCGAGACCCGTGGCTTTCCGGGCCGGATGCGCCTGGCGATATGCCCCCACATCCGCTTCAGCGGCATGACATAAAGGCCGGCCAGCGACTGGTAGTCGCGCACGTCACGGTCGACCAACCCGAACTTGAAGTCCTCGTCGGGCCTCGGCACACACAATGTTCCGAAGAGCCGGTCCCAGAACGAGAACAGCAGCCCGAAATTCTTGTCGTAGTGGCGTGGATCGGTGCTGTGATGCAGCTGGTGCCAATGAGGACACAGGATCAAATTGTTGAGCGGGCCGAACGAGATCTTGAAATGCGTGTGCCTGACGAAATCCATCATCAGGATGTTGCGCATGACATAGACGTTGACGCCAAAGACGGTCAGTTCGACAAGGTTCAGCGAAATCAGCGACCAGATGCCGAAGCAGACGCCGACAATGACGCCGTCCCAGGCCCGGTTCATCAGCTCGTCGAGCGGGTGGACCCGGTCCTTGGTGATCCCGACCATCACCTCGGCCGAGTGATGCACCTTGTGCAATTCCCAAAGCACGGGATAGCGATGCTGGGCGACGTGATAGAGATAATAGGAAATGTCGTAGGCGAGCAGCATGGTGATGGTGAAGATAAGCACCGTGACCGGCCCTGCCGGTCCTTCGATCAGAGGCGGCTGGAACTGGAACAGTGTCGAAAACAGCCAGTTGGTGCCGTAGCCCACCGCTGTGACGAAGACAATTCCGGCGGGCAGCATGAGGAAGGGCATCAGCGCCTTCTTCGTCACCCAGAACATCAGGTCGGCCTTCGCCGAGGGATGGGTGATGACCTCGTGCGGGATGACGAACTCGAAAAATTCCTTCCAGCTCTTCTCCTCGACCGTGCGCCAATAAGCCACGAGCGCGCTGACAAGGGCAGTCAGCAGCAAGAGCCCGGTCGACAGCAGACTGGTGCCCGACAACTTGTCGAGGATCTTGCCAACCAGATCGCTCAGCATTCCTTGGACCGCCATCTTCGATAGAATCCCAAACCCCATCACGCTTTTACTCGAAAACCGTCAAGTAAATGCAATCGAAGACAGTTAAGGAACTCTGGACCTCGATCCGCGAGCGACAGGCCGCAGGGCGGTCAGAAAATTGTTGTTCTTCACCAATGACTTAGCGGCATGAAGGCCGCTCGCCTGGCGGTTTTCATGCAACCCTTTGCCCGCGCCGCGTGCATTCCACGCCGCGCAATCGACCCAGAAAGCCTTTGTTAACCCTAATAATGTGTAATCAGGCAGTCGTGGTGTCGTAACCGAAAGCTTGGTCCCGTGAACGCAACCGGTCAGTCCGCAGTCTTCGGCAGGCGCAAGGAACCCCACACGGTCATCATCGCCCGCGGCAACGAGATCAGGCACTTCACGATCCGGCCCTGGCTCGCGGCATTCATAGGTTCAGCCCTCGCCGCCATTGCCATCGGCTACCTCATGGCCACGTCCTATCTGGTGCTGCGCGATGACCTGATCGGCGCCACCACCGCGCGCCAGGCACGCATGCAACAGGCCTACGAAGACCGCATTTCAGCACTTCGCGCCCAGGTCGACCGCATCACCAGCCGACAGTTGCTCGACCAGCAATTGATGGAAACCAAGGTCAGCGAACTGATCGCGCGTCAGAGCCAGCTGAGCCAGCGCCATGGCCGTCTCGGTCCGTTGCTCGAACGCGCCGAGAATGAAGTCGGAACGGCGCCCGCTGAGGATCCGGCAGCGGCCGTCAAGCCTGACAAGCACGCCGAGGTGACCGGCAGCATCAGCCAGCCGGCGCAGAACTACGCGGTGGCCAGCCTGAGCGCCGATCTCGGCGCCGCCGATACCAGGCCGTTCTCCCTATGGTCGACGCGCACCGATCCGCTGCCCAGCGATTCAGCCGCCGATCGCGCCGACAGGCTGTTCGTCTCGATCAACCAGTCGCTGAAATCCATCGAGAACGAACAACTCACCCGCATCAGCACGCTGGCGGACAATGCCTACAAGAG
>NZ_JBFUGJ010000085.1:0-19731 GCF_056402975.1 Mesorhizobium sp. P3_A9
ACGACCGTGCGCGTCGACATCCAGGCCTATTATGACCGCGACCCGGCCTGCGACCGCTTCATCATGCCGGTGCTCTATTTCAAGGGCTTTCACGCCATCCAGACCCATCGGCTGGCGCATTGGCTGTGGAACCAGGGCCGCAAGGACTTCGCGCTCTATTTGCAGAGCCGCTCGTCCTCGGTCTTCCAGACCGACATCAATCCGGCCGCCCGCATCGGCAAGGGCATCTTCATCGATCACGCCACCGGCCTCGTCGTCGGCGAGACCGCGGTCATCGAGGACGATGTATCGATCCTGCACGGCGTGACGCTGGGCGGCACCGGCAAGGCCGGTGGCGACCGCCACCCCAAGATCCGCCGTGGCGTGCTGATCGGCGCCGGCGCCAAGATTCTCGGCAACATCGAAGTTGGTCATTGCTCCAAGATCGCGGCGGGCTCGGTGGTGCTGTCGCCCGTGCCGCACAACAAGACGGTTGCCGGTGTGCCGGCCCGCGTCGTCGGCGAGACCGGTTGCGACCAGCCCTCGCGCCAGATGGACCAGCTTCTGCCGTCGCAGTCGATGGACCAGGTGGTCAGCTTCGATATCTGATTTTTCCGCGCCGGCGCGCTGTCCGGCGTTGTTGCGATTTTTGGCCGGCGGCGCTGCCGCTTCCGGTGCAATACGGTCGGCTTGCCTTTACATCGCCATTGTCGACGTGCCAGAAGCGCCGTTCAAACCAGCAAGCCCGATGATCGGAGAAGACTGTTGAAGCCGGACGAAATCAGAAAGCTGGACGCCTATTTCAAGCGCGTCTTCCAGAATCCCAARCTCGARGTSAAGGCACGGCCGCGCAAGGAAGATTCGGCCGAAGTCTATGTCGGTGACGAGTTCCTCGGCCTCGTCTTCAAGGACGAGGACGACGGCGACTACAATTTCTCGATGGCGATCCTCGACATCGATCTGGCCTGAGCCAGTAAGCCGAGGGCGGGCCGCGCCGAGCGCGGCCGGCCTCGGCATCTGTCGGTCAATGTCCGGGCTTCAGGATTCGCCCGGCCTCTGCCGTCATCGCCGCGTCAAGCGCCTGCCAGTCGCCAAGGAATTCCTTGGGAAAACGGTAGGTGAGGCTGAGATCGTCGCCGACATGGATGTCCCGCTCGCAGGGCGCCAGCGATTGACCGGCACTCGGCCCGCTCAGGCAGCGGGCCACGAATGGGTCCTTGCCCCCGCGCTTGCCGACCACCAGCACCTCGCTCAGATAGCCTGATTTCTCGTTGAACCCGTAGACTGTCGTGCCGCCAGGTCCCGGAATGCCGGGCTGGACGATCAGCGCGCTGTAGATCGGCGCGAACCGGCCGCTCATATCGCGCGACATCATCTGCTGTTCGAAGGACAGGAAGATGATCTTCCGGTTGGCTTCGGAGTGATTGAAATCGTCGCGGGCCGCTTCGCTGTAGCCGTCCATCTCGGGGTAGCGCAGATAGAGGTCGAGACGCGAGGCAATGCCGTCGCGCCGGGCCTGGTCGAAACGGATGAAATTGGCCGGCACGGAAATCACATTCTTGCCGAGCACCACCTGGCGCACCGTGGTGTCGTCCGTATACCCGGCCATCGCGATCGAGTGGCCGAACCATTTGCCGCCAAGGCTGATCGCCACCGACAGCAAGGCAAGTACGGCGAACGCATAGAACACCCGCCTCATCAGCGTGGAATCGACCACGGTGAATTCAGGGCCGTCGGCTATCGCTGCCTGCTTCATCTCGGTCCTCATCCCAACCGCCATTCCCGGTGTCCCTCGACGGCACACATCGCGCGGCACGGCTCTTGCAGCCTTCCTGAAACGACTGTGCGATTTCATGGTAAATGGAAGGTTAAGATGGCTCAGATGGAACTCTTCCTGTTCGCTTTTGTCGTCGGGCTGACGGTCTGCGGGCTGACGGGTTCGGCGATGGAACTGGTGTCGGGTCGCAAGGTCGCCTTCGCCGAACCCTATGTGTCGCCCGCGCATGTGCTGCGCTCGCTGGCGGCCACCGCTGGCGCCGGGCCGTTCATGCTGGTCAACGCTGCCCTCGATGCCCGGCGTGAGAATCGTATTTCGACAATGGCGCTCTTGTCATGCGGCTGCACGGCGATTGCCTGGTCCCTGGCGCTCGGCATCGTCGTGCTTGCCATTGCCTCATGGATGATCGGTCTCCTAGGGTCCGGGATCTGAGACGATTCGGAGACCGACAATGCCGCTTTATGCGATCGACGGAACGGAGCCCAGCTTCGCGGACGCGGACACAAACTGGATCGCGCCCGACGCGACGCTGATCGGTGACATCAGGGTCGGCCGCAATGCCGGTTTCTGGTTCGGCGTCGTCATTCGCGGCGACAATGAGCCGATTGTTGTCGGCGCTGACACCAATGTGCAGGAACACACGGTCATGCACACCGATCCAGGCTTTCCGCTGACCATCGGCGAAGGCTGCACGATCGGTCACCGGGCCATGCTGCATGGCTGCACGATCGGCGACAACAGCCTGATCGGCATGGGCGCCATCGTGCTGAACGGCGCCAGGATCGGCAAGAATTCGCTGGTTGGCGCCGGCGCGCTGGTCACCGAAGGCAAGGAATTTCCGGACAATTCGCTGATCGTCGGCTCGCCGGCCAAGGCGATCAGGGTGCTGGACGATGCGGCCGTTGCCAGGCTGCGCGGCTCGGCCGCGCACTACGTCGCCAATGGCAAGCGCTTCAAGGCGGGGCTGAAGAAGGTCTGAGGCCGGCTTGGCCAATAGCTGTCGCCGACCGTTTTAGTCGCGGGCCAACTCACCGTCCGTTGGAGCCACGCCCGGCCATCGCATCGCGCAACAATGACGCTCCGGCTTCAAAGCCGGCAATGTCGGCCTCCTCGGCGGCTGTCCTGTAGTCGTCGATGCGGGTTTCGAGCGTCGGGTCGGCGCCTGCCGCCAGAAGCAGGCGGATCGCATCGACACCGCGGATGACCACTGAATAATGAAGCGGTGTCCAGTCGTTCACGCCCCGCATGTCTGGATCGGCGCCAGCCTCGATCAACACCCGCACGATTTCCAGCCTGTCGGCCCGGTCGGTGGACAGCGCGGCAATGATTGCCGGAAACCCGCCGTGATCCCCGTAGTTCGGATCCGAGCCCGCACCCAGCAGGGTTGAGATGAAGCCGACGGAACTCCAATAGATCGCATATTCCAGCGGATGTCCGAGGCCGAGTTCGAAAGGCATGCGCTCGTCGAACCAGCGGGGCGAACCGCCCAGGGCTGCACCGAGCGCCTCGAAGTCGCCGGCCTTGAAGGCATCGTCGATAGCCTTGAACAGGCGATGGCGCTCGCATCGATCTTCCGGGATTTCCAACATCGCCGTGATCCAGGGGACGAAAGCAACGGCTGATAGTGCATCGATCTGCAACGCGTGGAAAGGGAGGTTCGGATGCGTCTGGCGGCTGCGACCCCTGGACGTCAAGCGCCTAATGCTGAGCGGATTTGTTTGTTCCCTTTTTGCCAGGCGTCGGCTTGGTCCGCATTCGCATCGCGCCGCCCTTAGGGGTTTCGATTTCAAATGCACCTGTACTTCTCACCAGATCGCTCAACTTGCTGAAGCCATAGGTCCGAGGATTAAAGTCCGAAAACAGGTTTGAGAGTTGCTTCCCGAAGGTGCCAAACAGCACCCAGCCATCCGGACTCTTCATCAGGCCGATGGCCTTCTTAAGTATGGGCAGGGCTGCACCTGGCGTTTTGCCCGGCTTCGTTGCGGGCGCGGCACCCTGACCGTTCGCCGCGCCACGCAGAAGATTTTCGGTACAGATGAAGCGGTGACAGGCCTGCTGGAAGCTCTTTGGGGCTTTCCGCTCGCCGAACCCGAACACGTCGACGCCCTGTTCACGAATGCGCAGGGCGAGTCTGTTGAAATCACTGTCGGAAGAAACCAGGCAGAAACCGTCGAGACGGCCGTTATGGAGCAGGTCCATCGCGTCGATCACCAGTGTGATATCGGAAGCATTCTTCCCGGTGGTATAGGCGAACTGCTGCTGCGGAATGATTGCGTGCTTCGCCAGGATGTCTGCCCAGCCCTTGGACCGAAGGCTGGAGAAGTCGCCATATATCCGACGCACGCTGGCCTCGCCGATCTTCGCGATCTCCTCGAACAGACCGTCGGCAATCTTGGCGGAGGTGTTGTCGGCGTCGATAAGAACCGCAAGACGTGGTGATCGAGCGTCGGTGGGCATAAGACCTCCTACGGCTGATATCTTCTGGAGATATGGCGACGCGAGCACACACCATGCCATCGAAATTGGATCAATTTTGGCAGCTGCCGCCAGAAATGGCGGAGCCGGCCCGGGGACGGGGCCGGCTCCTTTGACCCGGTCGTTGGGGACGGGGAGGGTGGGGACTCGACCGGGTTTCTCGTTACGCCCTTAGCGGACGCTGGCGACCGCGTCGGAGCGGCCGTCGTTGATTGTTACCCAAACGCCGGAGTTCTCCGTCGATTGACGCTTGAGATAGGTGTAGTCGGTGTCCGTCCAGGACAGCACCTTGGTTTCCAGATTGTCGAGAATGAACTCGCCGAGGCTGGTGCGCACGGTCAGCACGGCATGGCCATCGCCATTCGGCTGGCGCGCAACTGTCATCAAGAGATCACCCGCCGGCACGCCCGCGTCCATCAGTTCGCGGCGCTTCTCCAGCGCGTAGTCCTCGCAATCGCCATAGCCATTGTCGGGATAGGCCCAATACTCCTCGACACCGTAGTTTTCCATGTCGGTGCGCGGCTTGATGCGGGTGTTGACCGAATTGTTGATGTTGACGATCGTCGCCCAGAGCTTGCGGCTCAGGTCGACCGGATCGCCTTTGGGCGTCCTCTCATTGCATTCGCCAGGAATGCGCTGGCAGAATTCATAATGGCCAACAGGCTGTGTGGTACGTCCGCCGGTGTGCATATAGGCCGGTCCCGCGGCATATGCTGATCCCCAAGCGGAAAGCTGCATCGCCATTGCCATCAGCAACAGCTTGCCCCTCGTTCTTTTCATTTTCTAGTCTCCCCGTTCGAAGGAGACATTGCCACGGCTGGATTTATTTGACGCAAAAGCGCGAAGCAGACTTTAAGTAAAACGCCAGTAGAATACACATAAAATTTGAATCATTTGAGTATTGAATTGTTTGGATTGCCGGAGCTCGCAAGGCGGAAGGCGTGGCCTGCGTTGAGCATTGCAGGTCACAGTCTCGGCTGACCCGGACGGTGTCGGTCGGTGTTGCCAGAAACAAAAAACCGGCCACGAAGGGCCGGTTCGATTGGTCGTCCTGTCCTGTCCGGTCAGGCGCGCGGCGTGTTGAATTCGGAATCGAGCGTTTCGGGGCGCTGGATGACGGCGAATTCGATGGCGACGCCATCCTCGAAATGGCGAACGATCTGGCCGCGCATTGTGCCGAGCATGACCTGGATGCCGATCGCCGGCTTGACGTCGATCTCGACCGCCGCGCCAGACAGCGACAGATCGATGATCCGGCACTGGTATTGGCGGCCGTCGGTGAGCTGCAGCACGCTGGTCGGGTTGCGCGGCGCGACGCGCTCGTGGCGACGGTCTTCCGGCAGGTCGAGCTCGTGCTTGTTGGCAAGCCAGGTCAACTGCGCCGCAAGCTTGTCCTTCTTGCGGTCGGACGCAATCACCGTCATGGCGAAGCCGTCCTGCAGCGTGCGCGTGACGACGCCTTCGATGCGGCCGATATGGTCGATATAGGCGATGACTTTTTCGCCGGGCATGCCGATGCGGTCGGTGCGAAACGCGACGTTGCCAGGTGACATGTCGACGACCTGGCAAGGGTGCTCGGTGCGGTCTTCCAGCATGAATYGCCCGTATATTTTGACCCGGACGCGCTGAAAGTTACGCCTTTCRGCKYGGGACGGCGCRTAKTCGACCGCCGCTGACCTCATGACTGCCTACACCCCGTTTGGCATTCCCGCGCGTCGATGCGAAGGACTTCATCAAAGAAGTACAACAAAGCGGGTTAACAAAGGGAAAAAACGAGCCTGCTCGACTGTGTGATCATCAACTATTCCTCGCGCCCGCCGTCGAAGACGACGAGATGGCGGATACGGCGCGCCCGGCCAAGCGCCGAGATCGTATCGGGCGCCTCGAGTTCGGCTGGAACAAGCGAGGGAACGTCGATCGCCGGACGGTTGTTGAGCAGCTCTTTCTCAGGATCGATGACACGGATCGAATCGATCATTGCGTCCGTGATCGGGTCGGCGCCCAGCCAGAACGGTTTCTCCGCCGCGCTGATCACGCCGAGGCAGCGCGGGTTTTCGATGCCGCCGTCAAGCGGCAAGGCAAGCAATTCGAACTTGTTGGAGCGGCCGTTGCGGCTGAAACCCTCGAAGGTGATCAGCACAACGGATTTCTGGTCGAACACGCCGTGGATCAGCTTCGAGACGAGCCGCTGATCCTTCTCGCGCCACAGTGAGGGGAAGGAGAACCCCTTGAGTTCGCGGCCATAGCAGGCGCAGATCCTTGTGCCGGCGAGGCGGAACACGGGGTGCCCGCGTGTATCCTTTTCCAGGATGAACGTATCGGCCAAAAGCGACTTGATATCGGCCGGCTCGACTTCCGATCGCTTCGGAGCAGGGCGTCCGTCACGCAGGCGATTCCAGTAATGGAACAGCGTGATCGATCCGTTTTGGTTCATGGTATGCTGCTCCGCGCATTCTGTCGTCTGATGTCCCATCGGTGAACAGAAGGGCGCCCTCCGATGACTTACATGCGTTGCGGAGCAGGAAGCGTGCCAGCATCGTTAACACTTGTTCACGGGTCGGGGCCGTTAAGGTTAACAACTGGTTTACGTTGCGCCCGAGGGCGCCCCGTGGCACACCAAAACCACTCCAGAAGCGGTCGTTTCGCGACGATCGGCAGCACTTCAGTCAGAGTTTTAGGGGAGCAGGGGGCTCGACCGGCCGTTCAAGGGAAACCTTGGACGGCTTCTTTTTTGATTCGTGCCCCGTGATTCGCGGTTAACGGTGGGCATGTTTTTTCGCCCGTCGCAGCCCCTGTGGAGGTCCGGTGATCGGTGGCGCCGGGATAGCCCGACCCCGGGCTGTAGGGGCAGGCAGCAGCAACATTTGCCAATCACGCGCCGCTAAAGAGAAAAATCTGCGTTCCGAGCGGTTCCGTTGCCGCTGTACCCTTCGTGCATTCGCTCCTTGAGGCGCGACGGCGGCGATCCCGCGGTCCGGAGACGTGCCTTGTCAGCGTAATTCCCTGGGGAAACCTTCATGAAGACTTCTATCCTTGGACTGATCACGGCCGGCCTGCTTGCCAGCGCCGTTCCGCTCAGTGCCGGTCACGCTGCCGGAATCGCGGGTGCTCCGGCACCCTTCGACAAAGGCGGCGTGAAAGTGGCGCTCGTCACCTTCATCTCGGCCGGCGATTTCTTTCAGGCCTATCAGGCCGGCGCGACGAAACAGGCCAAAGCACTCGACATCGAGCTGCAGATCTTTTCCGGCCGGCAGGATGCGGCCGCGCAGCGCGACCAGATCGAGCAGGCGATCAATCTCGGCGTCCAGGCCATCATCATCGACCATGGCCAACCCGAAGCGCTGAAGGACGTCGCGCAGAAGGCGCTCGATGCCGGCATCAAGGTCGTCGCCTTCGACGTCAATCTCGACAACCCGAAGATCCCGCAGGTCGAACAGTCCGATCACGAGCTCGCCAAGGCGTCGCTCGGTCAGGCGCTCAAGGACAACGGCACCTCGTTCCAGGCAGGCTATGTCTATGTCGCCGGCTTTGCGCCGCTCGACCGCCGCAACGAAACCTGGGACGAGACCAAGAAGGCCAATCCCGGCATCGTCGAGAAAGCCCGCTGGGGGACGGTCAACGACACGACCGCGGTATCGACGGCCGACCAGACCAAGGCGGCGTTCCAGGCCAACCCCGACATCTCGGTCGTCTTTGCTCCCTATGACGAGTTCGCGCGCGGCGTGAAACTCGCCACCGACGAACTCGGCATCTCCAACAAGGTGAAGATCTATTCGGCCGACGTGTCCACCGCCGACATCACCGAAATCACCGCCGAAGGAAGCCCGTGGGTCGCCACCGCGGCCACCAATCCGGCCGTCGTCGGTGCGGTTTCGGTGCGGGCGGCGGCCAAGCTGATCGCCGGCGAGGATCCAGGTCACAGTATCGTCGTCAAGCCGGTGCTGCTGACCCAGGAAGAGTTGCGCAAGAACGGCATCAAGACAGTCGAGGATCTCGAGGCCAAGCTTCCGGCCTTCGGCCAGAGCGACGCGGCGGCGGCCAGCTGGATTCCGTCCAACTGATCCATTTTTTCTCCTCTCCCTCGTTTCACCGCGAGGGAGGGGAGATCATCTTTCGAGTGGTCTCGGCTACCGCTTCTTTCCCAGGCCGAAGGTCAGCGCCAGCGCGCCAACCAGCACGACGCCCTTGACGAAGTCCTGCGTGTAATAGGGCGCGTTCAACATGGTGAGGCCGTTGAGGAGCACGCCGACGAAGATCGCGCCGACGACCGTGCCGATCACATGCGGGCGCCGCTTGTCGAGCACGGCATAGCCGATCAACGAGGCCGCCACGGCATCGAGCAGCAGCGAATTGCCCGCCGAAACGTCGCCACGGCCGACACGCGAGGCCACGATCAGCCCTCCCAGTGAAGCCAGCGTGCCGGACAGGATGTAGGCCCAGAGCCGGTATCTCCTGGTCGGCGCGCCGGCAAGATGTGCGGCCGTTTCGTTGCCGCCGATGGCGTAGAAGACGCGGCCCCAGCGCGTGCGCTCCATCAGGAACCAGGCTAGCACGGCGACGATAGCCATGACCACGACGGACAGGGGGATCGTGTCGAAGAGCCGTGACCGGCCGAGGATCAGGAACGCCGGATCGTAGGCGCCGGGAACCGATGAGCCGTCGGGAAGCACCATGCCGGCGGTGATCGAGCGGCCACCAGTCGGGATCAGCTGCAGGCCGGCGAGCAGGAACATGGTCGCCAGCGTGGCCAGAAGATCGGGTACGCCGACGCGGACAATCAGCAGCCCGTTGACGAGGCCGATGAAGGCACCCATCAGCAAGACCAGAACCATGGTCTCAGCCGCGTCCAGCTGCCACACGACCATGGCATAGCTTGCTGCCATCACCGACGAAGCGGCGATGCTGCCGACCGACAGATCGAAGCCGTCGGCCGCCATGGTGATCGACACCCCGACGCCGAGGATCGCCACCACCGAAACCGCCTGCAGGATCGAGAACAGATTGGCCGAGCGGATGAAGGCAGGCTGCACGTGCCAGAACCCGACCACCATCAGCGCCAGCAGTACGAAAAGAGCGTAGCGGCGCGTTTCGCGAAAAAGCGATGTGCGCGAGGCGGATTGCTGTGTCGTCGTCGGATAGGTCATCGGTGGTCTCCGGCCTTGTCGCTCTCGACCTTGCCGATCTGGTCGGTCAGCGAGCTATGGCCGTCTCCGGCCTCATGAAGTGAGTGGTTGCGCATGACAAGGATGCGGTCGGCAACCTCCAGCGCCTCTTCGGTGTCGCTGGTGGCGATCAGCGTGGCGGAACCGCTTTGGCTGCTGCGGATGGCAGCGATCAGGTCGGCGCGCGCGCCGACGTCGACGCCCTGGAACGGCTCGTCGAGCAGCAGCAGCCGGCAAGGTGCGGCCTGCCATCGGGCGAGCACGACCTTTTGCTGGTTGCCGCCGGAAAGCTCGTCGAGCGTGTCGTCGGGGCCGCGCGCCTTGATGCCGAGCCGCGAGATGGCCTCGACGGCGACCTTGCGTTCGCGCGCGGCCCGCAGCAGGCCGCTTGGAAACCAGCGTCTGAGATGCGGCAGGGCGATCGTGCCGGCGATCGAGGCGCCGGGAACCTCAGGCGGCAACAATGACGATTGCCAGCGGTCCTCGGCGACCATGAAGACACCGCTTTCGATCGACTGTGCCGGCCCGCTCGAGAGCCACGGCTTTCCATCGAGAGCGAAGCCGCCTTGCGCCAGCGTTTCGAGCCCGAAAAGCGCGCGCAGCAGCCGGCTCTTGCCCGATCCGAGCGTGCCGGTGATGGCGACGACCTCGCCGGAGCGCAGGTCAAGATCGAAAGGCTCCGCTCCGGGAACCAGCCGCGCCCCCTTGATGGAGGCGATGATCGGCGCCGTTGATGTCTTGCCGTCATGTGTGGCGGCTTCCAGTGTCCGGCCGATCATGGCCGCGACCGCAGCCGGGAAATTGATCGGCCTGGCAAAGGCACCGACGATGCGGCCGCCGCGCATGACGACGGCGCGATCAGCGATTGCCGCAAGGTCGCCAAGCCTGTGCGAGATGTAGAGGATTGCCATGCCGCCGGCGCGCAGCCGGCGGATGATGGCGAACAGCCGCTCGGCTTCCGTGGTCGACAGGCTCGACGTCGGCTCGTCGAGGATAAGCACGGAGGCCTTGGCCGCGACGGCGCGGGCGATGGCGATCAATTGCCGTTCCGCCGGGCGCAGATCGATGAAGTCGCGATCGAGTGGCAGATCGAGGTCGATCAGCGCCGCGACCGCGCGCGCCCGCCGGCGGATCGATGCCGCCGAGACGAGGAAACGCCCCGTGCGGCCGCAAAGCTCGTCAAGCAGGAGGTTTTCGGCAACCGTCAATCCGGCGGCGCCCGCCTGGTCGGTCGCCTGATGCACCGTCGCGATGCCGGCGGCCTTGGCGGCGCTGGGCGAGGCGAAGGCGACCGTGTTGCCGCCCAGCGTGATCGTGCCGGCGTCGGGCGTGTACGAGCCCGAAAGTATCTTCACCAAAGTCGACTTGCCGGCGCCATTGGCGCCCATTAGCGCCACGACCTCACCCGGCGCGACGGCAAGATCGGCGCCGGCGAGCGCGCGCGTCGGACCGAAGGATTTCTCGATGCCGTTGACGGCGATGGCTGAGTTTGCTGGGGGCAAGATGCGTGGGCTTCGGGTTATGGCATTGCGCTTGGGGCGGCGAGTTATGGCCGTCTTTGTCACCCGCTATGGTGCCGCATTGTAGGGAGGGGACTCGGCGCTTCCTAGAACGCTCGTTGCGAGTTTTTCAGATCCCGGAGCATTTCCGCTTCGTTTCCTTTCGGTTCGTAGCAAATGAAGGCAACGCCGCGCGGTGCGTTCGCTGTTTCGAGAACAGAATTGTTCCAAGTCGCGCATCCTTGCTCTAAAGCTCGCGCATCGAATCCCTGGACCAAGCGCGTATGAGTGAACCGGTAAGCCCTTTGGAAATCGAACCCACCGAACCGATGCCGGAGCCTCGGCGCGAGCCGGTGTTCAATCTGCCGCCCATCGTGCTGGCGGTGATCGGCATTTGCGCGGCCGTCTTCCTGGTTGAAAACTATCTGCTTACGCCAGCGCAGGACAACGCATTCGTTTCAAACTTCGCTTTCACACCCGCTGGCTACTCCGGCGAAAACCCTCCAACCGTCTATTTGCTGTTTCAACCCTTCACCTATGCGTTCATGCATGGCAGCTGGCCGCATCTGCTGATCAACATGGTGTCGCTGGCCGCCTTCGGGTCGCCGCTGGCCAATCGCTTCGGTCCCCTCCGCTTCGCGCTGTTCTTCGCGGTGACCGTGGTGGCTTCCGTGGTGCTCTTCTGGGCAATTCATCCTTCCGGTGAAGTACCGCTGGTTGGCGCTTCCGGTGCGATATCAGGCATGATGGGTGCCGCGGTGCGTTTTGGTTTCCGCACCGACCGCTCACCCGGCGGGGCGGCCTTCGCCGGCCCCGTGCTGCCGATCGCGATTGTGCTGCGCTCGCGTGGTATCATGACTTTTGTCGCTGCGTGGATGGCGATCAACCTCGCCACAGGTCTGTTCGGCTTCGCCTTCGGTCTTGACGGCCAGATCGCCTGGGAGGCCCATATTGGCGGCTTTGTCGCGGCCTTCTTCGGCCTGCGCTGGTTCGATCGGCGATGGCAGCCACCCGAGTGGGAAACCACCGACCGCACTTGAAATGCAACCGATCACGGCGCACGATGTTCACTCTTATGTGAAAGCCGGTCAGGGCAGGAACCGGCAGGCAAAAGCAGAGGAGGACGCCATGACGGTTAAGGCAATTCTCGAGARAAAAGGCCACGACGTGTTAACGCTCGGGCCGAATGAAAAACTTAGCGTGGCCATCCGCATGCTCGCCGACCACAAGATCGGTGCGCTGGTCATCACCAACGGCGATCGCAAGATCGTCGGCATCCTGTCGGAACGCGACATCGTGCGGGTTGTCGCCAAGGAAGGTGGCGCCGCGCTCGATATCGCCGTGCGTTCGGCGATGACGCCGAAGGTGAAGATCTGCAATGAGAACCACACCGTCAACGAGGTGATGGAGATCATGACCAGGGGCCGCTTCCGCCATCTGCCGGTGGAAAAGGACGGCCTGCTCGATGGCATCGTCTCCATCGGCGACGTGGTCAAGCGCCGCATCGAGGATGTCGAACGCGAGGCCGATGAGATCAGGGCCTACATCGCCACCGCCTGAGCGGTGACAAGGACCCGCCGGCCGGAGACCCGACCGGCGGAGGCATTTCTATCTGTTGTCGAGTTCGGAACGGACGAGTTCGAGTCCGCGCCTTGTGATGCGGTAGGGACCGCCGCCTGACGACGAAACCGCCTTCTTGCGTTTCAGCTTTCGAAACAGGTCGAGATCGACGCCCGGATAGTGCCAGCCGTCGCGGGTCAGGCATTTGACGGAGGCGATCCGTTTCTTCTGGTTCTTTTCGATTTCAATGCGTCCGCCCTGCGCAAGCAGGTGCAGGATGCGCTGTTCGATGCGCGAAATATCCATGTGAGAGTTTCCGGGAAAACGAAAAAGGCCGCCGCCGCGAAACCTTCGCGGCACGGGGTTTCAGGTTTTCTGCCCTACCTCGCTACGAGGTCAGGGCCTTACCGGGACTGAGCGTAAGTGGACATCCACTCTCCATTGGGATGGGCGTCCTATAGGCGAAAGCGGCTGAAAAGGCCAGTCTGTGGCTTTGCGCTTGTCTCTTTTGGCGGTTTGCACTAGCGAAGCGAGTACGATTTGTACCTCCTGAATGCGCAGTGCATTCACCATCAATTCTGAATTCGACGGCAGGCCATGACCCTCATCGATACTCGCACGCCCGACGCGAAACGCCTGATCCCCGGCGCCACTGGCGACTGGGAAATCATCATCGGTCTCGAAGTGCACGCGCAGGTCATCTCGGAAGCAAAATTGTTTTCCGGCGCCTCGACCGCTTTCGGTGCGGCCCCCAATGCCAATGTCAGCCTGGTCGATGCGGCAATGCCGGGCATGCTGCCCGTCATCAACGAGGAATGCGTCAAGCAGGCGATCCGCACCGGTCTCGGGCTGAAGGCGCAGATCAACCACAAGTCGGTTTTCGACCGGAAGAACTACTTTTATCCCGACCTGCCGCAGGGCTATCAGATTTCGCAGTTCAAGCAGCCGATCGTCGGCGAGGGCACGGTGATCGTTTCGGTCGGGCCGGACCGGCAGGGCGAGTTCGAGGACATCGAGGTCGGCATCGAGCGGCTGCATCTGGAACAGGATGCCGGCAAGTCGATACACGACCAGCATCCGACCATGTCCTATGTCGATCTCAACCGCTCCGGCGTGGCGCTGATGGAGATCGTCTCCAAGCCTGACCTGCGTTCCGGCGATGAGGCCAAGGCCTATGTCACCAAGCTGCGCACCATCATGCGCTATCTCGGCACCTGCGACGGCAACATGGATGAAGGCTCGCTGCGCGCCGACGTCAACGTTTCGGTGCGCAAGCCCGGTGGCGAGTTCGGCACGCGCTGCGAGATCAAGAACATGAACTCGATCCGCTTCATCGGCCAAGCCATCGACTATGAGGCGCGCCGCCAGATCGCCATCCTTGAGGACGGCGGCAAGATCGATCAGGAGACGCGGCTGTATGATGCCGTCAAGGGCGAAACGCGCTCCATGCGCTCGAAGGAAGAAGCGCACGACTACCGCTATTTCCCCGATCCTGATCTTCTGCCGCTGGAATTCGACCAGGCCTATGTCGATGCTTTGGCCACGGGACTGCCGGAACTGCCTGACGATAAGAAGGCGCGGCTGATCTCCTCGCTGGGTCTCTCGACCTACGACGCTTCGATCCTCGTGTCGGAAAAGTCGATCGCCGACTATTTCGAGAAAGTGGCCGCCGGCCGCGATGGCAAGCTCGCCGCCAACTGGGTCATCAATGATCTGCTCGGACAGCTGAACAAGGCCGGCAAGGACATTGAAAATGCTCCGATTTCGCCTGACCAGCTCGGTGCGGTCATCGACCTGATCAAGGACGGCACCATCTCCGGCAAGATCGCCAAGGACCTGTTCGAAATCGTCTGGAACGAAGGTGGCGATCCGCGTGAGTTGGTCGAAAGCCGTGGCTTGAAGCAGGTCACCGATACCGGCGCCATCGAGAAGGCGGTCGATGAGGTGATCGCGGCCAATCCGGACAAGGTGGAACAGGCGCGCGCCAAGCCGACCATGGCCGGCTGGTTCGTCGGCCAGGTGATGAAGGCAACCGGCGGCAAGGCCAACCCGCAGGCGGTCAACGACCTCGTCAAGGCCAAGCTCGGCATCGAGTAAGGCCATGTTCGTACGCACCGCAGGCGAACGTGACCTTGATGCAATTCGGGCAGTGCTGGTCGAAACCTGGCATGCGACCTATGACGCCATATACGGCGCCGCCAAGGTCACCGAAATCACCGACGAATGGCATTCGATCGTCTCTCTGAAGGCGCGGCTGACCAAGCCGAACAGTGATTTCCTCGTTGCCGACGACGGCAAGCGCATTGGCGGCGTGGCTTTCGCCGAAGGCATCGACGGCGGCAAGACGGTCGTCCTGAGGCAGCTCTACGTGCTGCCCAGCCTGCAGGGGCGGGGCATCGGCGGCATGCTTCTCGATGAGATCATCGAAAGTTTTCCCGAGGCCAACGCCATCCGTCTGGAAGTGGAAGCGCAGAACACGCGCGCCATCGCTTTCTACGAAGCAAACGGCTTCGTGCGATCCGGCGCTGCCGGCGAGCGTACGGGTGCCTCCGGCGAGCCGACGCTGGTCTATCGCCGGCCTCTTGCCGGCTGATCGCTTCGACGCATACCTGTCTGGATCACCTTCGCGCGAGCGGTGCGGCAGGGGGCCGTTTTCGTTTGACGGCCTAGGGGTCACATACCAAGCTGCTGCAGCTGACCGTGCGGAAGCCGGAATGGGCTGGCGCGCAAGGCGGCGAGGGGGAAACCATGCCAAGCTTGCCGGAACTGATGCCGACCCAGGTGTCGGACGAAACCTTTGGTGGCGTCACCTACCACATAGCGGGTGAACTGGTGCCTGTGCTTTCGGTCGATGTGACGCGAATGCCTGTCTATTTCGAGCACCACATCCTGTTGTGGAAGAACTCCACCATCACCATCGGCCTGAAATCGCTGAAGGGCGCGCTGAAGCGCATGATGGCTGGCATGCAGATCTTCGTCACCGAGGCGTCGGGAGCGGGCATCATCGCCTTCAGCCGCGACGGGCCCGGCCACATCGTGCCGATCCATCTCAGGCGTGGCGAGGAGATCCAGGTGCGCGAACACCAGTTTCTCGCCGCCACCGGCAATGTCGACTACACCTTCGAGCGTGTCCGCGGCCTGGCGACGATGCTGTTTGGCCAGAGCGGCTTCTTCATCGACCGTTTTCGCGGCGATRSCGGCGACGGCATCGTCTGGYTGCAYGGCTACGGCAATGTCTTCGAGAARACGCTSGCCGCCGGCGARACCATCGACATCGARCCGGGYGGCTGGCTGTTCAAGGAYGTSTCGGTSMRGATGGARACCAAGATCGACCGMCTKTCGAGCGGSTTYTTCGGCGCCAACATGAATTTCATCGTCAAYCGCTTCACCGGCCCGGGCCGCGTCGGCATCCAGTCGATGTACCTGCATATGCCGACGGAGGAGTAGTTCGGACAGGGCGTGAGGGAAGAGCAACCCTCAGCGTGAGCGCAGCGGTGGCGACAGCTCGCGGATCAGCAATTCGAGTTCCCGCTGATCGCCCGCTCCCGTCTTGTCGAAGATCGTCGCCAGTTGCGATTTGATGGTGCCGTCGGAAACGCCGCCGGCAGCGGCGATCTCCTTGCGCGTCTTGCCCGCGGCGACATGGCCGGCAACGCGTTTTTCCGCGGCGGTCAGGCCAAACAGCGCGGCGATCGCGTCCAGTGCCGGGGTCGGCGTGGCGCCGGCAGCGGCGATGAAGATGGCGGCGGCGGCGCGCTGCGACATCCGCGCTGAAATCTCGCGACGGGCGAGCGGCATGACATGCGCCACTGCCGGAACGCCGACCCTGGCGAGCGGGATGTTGATGCCGGACGGCCCCAGCGCGAACTCATCGCGCGTGCCGAGTTCGACCGCGCAGCTGATCGCGGCATTGGCTTGCGGGTAGGCGAAGGCCAGCTGGCCGCGCACCGATGACACGGCCGAGCTCTCCATCAGCAGGGCTTCGGCCGCGCAATTGGCGAAGATGATCTGCATGTCATTGGAAACGATCATCACCGGATGATCGAGGCTTTCGATGATCGAGCGGAAAATCTCGGCCTTGCGCCGTTCGGTCTCGAACAGGTCGCCGATTGTCACCGCGCGCCGTACATGCGGCGCAAGTGACGACACCAGCTTGAGATCAGCGGCCGAGATCTGTCGCCTGTCCTGGTCCGTCACCACCATCAGCGTGCCGATGCGGCTCGGCTGCTTCATCAGCGCCACCCAGAAGAAATCGTCSAGCCGGTTGGGTTCCACCCATTCGCGCACGATGCGGCTTTCGATCCAGTTCTGCCGTGCGTTGGGCCCTTGCAGCGCATAGATGGCATCGATCGTGAAGGGAATGTCGATATCCATCTTGGGAACGGCCGTTAAGAAGGGCACTTCCGATCCATAGTCGCGTTGCAGTGGCTCCAGGATCGCGGGATCGCCGCAGGACACCGAAAATCGAGCGGAACTGCTGGCTGTGTCGACGACCGCCAGCATGGCAAGCTGGCCAATCGCCAGCCGGCGAATGGCTTCGAGCGTCGACTGCCAGCGGCCGATGTCGGCAACCGAATCATAAATGGCTTCGATGACCTGCGGCAGGGCGCGGTCGATCGCGTTCGCCAACCTGGACATGGGCCCTCTCGTACCGCCGTCAAGTAAGTGTGAAGTTCCACAGAAATGTTGAGCAGGATTGCATGATAGGGTCGCCATGTAACTTACTGATGCCGCCATACATCTGTGGATTGTTTCGCTGTGGCAAACGGTCGTGCCAGCCATGCATCGCTGTTCGCATACTCGATCGGGTGGGGCCGGCCGATAGGTTCCCAATCCGCCCCTGCGTCATCCCAGCATTTGCTGTGCCGGCTCACGACGGATATGCAGGGACATGATCAAACTGTTCCGCATCGCGGCGCTGGTGCTGCTTGTCTTCATCATTTTCGCAACCCTGTCGCCGATCCAGATGCGGCCGCACATAGCCGACCCGAATGTCGAGCGCGCCCTGGCCTATCTACTGTTGGGCTTCGCGCTGGCGGTCGGCTTCCCGAACCGAATGTATCAAATCTCGATCTTTGTGGTTGCGGCTGCCGGCATACTGGAGTTGCTTCAGATCATCGATCCCGGTCGCCACGCGCATCTTGCCGATGCACTCGTGAAAGCATCAGCTGGGATTATTGGGATCCTCGTGGGGCAATTATTGGTGAGCACCCGCGGGCGAATAGGCGTGAGGTAGGCGCCGCAAGAAGCCGAATGCAGCCGATCGACCCTTTGCCCTAGATTATGGGAACTTCCACATTGTCGATCAGCCKSGTCTTGCCMAGCCAGGCRGCGGCGAGCAGGCGCCCCACGCGGTCGCGGCGCCAAGGCACCAGCGTCAGGCTTTCGCGAGCCTCGACATAGTCGATCTTCTGGAAGCCGGCGGCGATCAGCGCGCGGCTGGCCTCACCGGTCGCGTCATCTTGGTGTGCGCCGGCCGCCAGCGCGGCAGCCGCCTTCTGCAAGATCACGTTGAGCTGGCGGGCGACCGCGAGTTCGGCTTCGCCGAGATAGGCGTTGCGTGACGACATGGCGAGGCCATGCGCGTCGCGTATGGTCGGGGCGCCGATGATCTCGACAGGCAGGTCAAGGTCGCGGCAGAGCTGCCTGACGACGCAAAGCTGCTGGTAATCCTTCTCGCCAAAGACCGCATAGTCGGGCGTTGCCTGCAGAAAAAGCTTGGCCACCACGGTGGCGACACCCTCGAAAAAGGTCGGGCGAAAGTCCGATTCGAGGCCGGCGGACGGGCCGCCGACCGAAATCCCTGTGGCAAAGCCGGCGGGGTACATCGCGCCGACCGTCGGCGTGAAGGCCAGATCGGCCTTGACCGTCGCCAGCATATCCAAGTCGCGGGCGAGCTGGCGCGGGTACTTGTCGAGATCCTCGCTCGGCGCGAACTGCGTCGGGTTGACGAAGATCGACACCACACAGCGCTCGGCTTTTTCCCTGGCGATCCTGATCAGGGAGAGATGTCCCTCATGCAGCGCACCCATGGTTGGCACCATGGCGACGCGCAGGCCATCGCGCCGCCAGTCGCGGATCTCGGCGCGAAGTGCGGCGACGCTATCGACGACCTCAGGCCGGCTCACGACTCATCCCCGCCATTTGTGCCCGAAAGGACTTTTGAACCCGAAAAGACGTGGTCAGGGCCGGGGAAAGTCCGGCTTCGCACCTCCGATGCGTAGCGCTCGGCGGCGTGCGCGATSACGCTGCGCARATCGGCRTATTCCTTGACGAATTTCGGCACGCGGTCGACGGTCAGSCCGACCATGTCGTCGATGACCAGGATCTGGCCRTCGCAGTCGCCGCTGGCGCCGATGCCGATGGTTGGAATGGCGATGCGGCGTGTGATGTCGGCGGCGACCGCCTCGATGGTGCCTTCGATGACCACCGAGAACGCGCCGGCTTTTTCGACGGCGAGCGCGTCGGCCATCAGCGCCGCGACAGTCTCGTCCGTGCGGCCCTTGATCTTGTAGCCGCCATCCTTCTCCACCGATTGCGGCAGCAGGCCGATATGGCCCATGACCGGAATGCCGGCGGCCACGATCGCCGCGATCTGACCGGCCACGTCGACGCCGCCTTCGAGCTTGACCGCCTGGCAGTTGGTCTCGCCAACGATGCGCTGCGCTGAGGTCACGGCTTGCGCCGCCGAATCCTCATAGCTGCCGGCTGGCATGTCGACGACCACACAGGCCCTGGCCGAGCCGCGCATCACGGCTTGCCCATGCGCGATCATCATCTCGAGCGAAGCGGCCAGCGTCGTCGCATGGCCATGCAGCACCATGGCGACGCTGTCGCCGACCAGAAGCAGGTCAACATGCGGATCAAGCAGGCGGGCAACGGGATAGGTGTAGGCCGTCAGGCAGACCAAGGGGATGCCGCCCTTGCTGCGGCGAATCAGCTCGGTGCCGATGCGAATGTCGGTGGTCGGCAGTTTTGTGGCCAATCGTCACCTCCTTCGGCCCCTGGCCGGATTGGATATCCGCATGGGCGCGCTGAGCTTTAGAAAGAGCGGAAAGGCTTGGCAAGCGTGCATCCTGCCGCCTCTCGGGATCACAGGCTTGTGTCGGATGCCTGGCGTGCCATTTGCGCGCTCCCTGCGGCAAAACCCTTGCCTTCCCGAAGGCCTGACGCCATAAGCAGGAAACAGCGCCGCCAGCGCGAGGGTTCTGAGATGAAGACTTTCCTGACGCAGTTTTTCACCTGGTGGAACAGCCAGACGATAGGGACGCGCCTTCAC
>NZ_JBFUGJ010000086.1:0-19692 GCF_056402975.1 Mesorhizobium sp. P3_A9
TGCATATACAGGATGATCGCCTCCTTTCGATGGCGCTTGGGCAATTGTTAGAAAACCTGCATGGAGAGGTTGTGCGCGAGAACGACTTTGCAATGGAGTTATTCATCAGCGCCTGCCTGAGTGCACACAACAAATGGGCTCGAAGCCGCGGACAACAGCTTACGCACTTCAGTACTATCGAAGATGCATTGCCAGTTTACTGGGATCGCCAAAAGTATCTTTTGGAACCTATAAACTAATGGCCAAGTCGCGCGTCCAGTTCATCTGCCAGAATTGCGGATCGGTGCATCAGCGCTGGGCCGGCAAATGCGATGCCTGYGGCGAGTGGAACACGCTGGTCGAGGAAGGCACGTCSGGCGGCATCGGYTCRGGKCCRGCCAACACGCGCAACGCYCGCAAGGGYCGCGCSGTGGTGCTGACCACATTGTCGGGCGACATCGAGGATGCGCCGCGCATCATCTCGGGCATCGGCGAACTCGACCGCGCCACCGGCGGCGGCTTCGTGCGCGGCTCSGCRCTKCTGGTCGGCGGCGATCCCGGYATCGGCAARTCGACGCTKYTSACCCAGGCCGCAGCAGCTCTCGCCTCGCGAGGCCACCGCATAGTCTATGTCTCGGGCGAAGAAGCCGTCGCGCAGATCAGGCTGAGGGCGCAGCGGCTCGGCGTCGCCGACACGCCGGTGGAACTGGCAGCCGAGACCAATGTCGAGGACATCCTCGCCACAATCGCCGACGGCAAGCGGCCGGATCTAGTCATTCTCGATTCCATCCAGACCCTGTGGACCGACCTCGCCGATTCGGCGCCGGGCACCGTTACCCAGGTGCGCGCCGCCGCCCAGGCGATGATCCGCTATGCGAAATCCACGGGTGCGGCGATCGTGCTGGTCGGCCATGTCACCAAGGAAGGCCAGATCGCCGGTCCACGCGTGGTCGAGCACATGGTCGATGCCGTGCTCTACTTCGAGGGCGAAGGCGGCCATCACTATCGCATCCTGCGCACAGTGAAGAACCGCTTTGGGCCGACCGACGAGATCGGCGTGTTCGAAATGTCGGACAAGGGTTTGCGCGAGGTCGCCAATCCCTCCGAGCTATTCCTGGGCGAGCGGCATGCGAAATCGCCAGGTGCGGCGGTTTTCGCCGGCATGGAAGGCACGAGGCCGGTTCTGGTCGAGATCCAGGCGCTGGTCGCGCCGTCCTCGCTCGGCACGCCGCGCCGGGCGGTGGTCGGCTGGGACGGCGCCCGGCTGTCGATGATCCTGGCGGTTCTCGAAGCGCATTGCGGCGTGCGCTTCGGCAGCCATGACGTCTATCTCAACGTCGCCGGCGGCTACCGTATCAGCGAGCCGGCGGCCGATCTCGCGGTCGCCGCCGCATTGGTTTCCTCACTCACTGGTCTTGCCCTTCCCGCAGATTGCGTCTATTTCGGCGAAATCAGCCTTTCGGGCGCGGTGAGGCCAGTTGCTCATGCGCAGCAGCGCCTTAAGGAAGCCGAAAAGCTGGGTTTTGGTAGCGCGGTTCTGCCCTTGGGCAGCGAGGAACTTGCCGGAGGGATCGGGGCCGGCGCTTTCCAGCCCACCGAGCTTGCCGACCTCGTGGCGCGCATAGCCGGCTCACGGCGCAGCCGCGCCGACGATGAAGAGTGACGCGGCTCGTCGAGCCGTGAAAAACAGATCGGAGTGGGGCGAAAAACATGCCGATTACGCTGCTTGACGGAATCCTGGTCGGCTTCACCCTGGTCTCGGCGATGCTCGCCATGGTTCGCGGCTTTTCGCGCGAGGTCCTGTCGGTCGTCTCGTGGGCGGCGGCAGCGGCGGCGGCTTTCTTCTTCTACAAGCCGGTCCTGCCCTACCTGAAGCCCTATATCGACAATGAGAAGATCGCCATGGCGGCCTCCGCCGGCGTCGTCTTCGTCATCGCGCTGATCGTCGTTTCGGTCATCACCATGAAGCTCGCCGACTGGATCATCGATTCGCGGATCGGCGCGCTCGACCGCACGCTCGGTTTCCTCTACGGCGCCGCTCGCGGCATCCTGGTTGTCGCTGTCGCCCTGCTGTTCTTCAACTGGCTGGCCGGCGCCAAGGCTCCCGCCTGGGTGACGGAGGCCAAGTCGCGGCCGCTGCTGGAACAGATCGGCGCCAAGCTCGAAAGCCTGCTGCCCGAGGATCCGGAAAACGCCATCCTCAAGAAGCTCAATCCGAATCAACCGGCCGCCGAGACACCAGCCGCGCCGGACGCACCGGCAGCGGATGCGCCTGCCGGCGGCGACGACGCCAACGCGCCAGCGCCCGATGACAATGACGCCGCGCCTGCCGACAACACGGCCAAGCCGGCGCCGGCAGCACCTGCAAACTGACGCGTCTAGCCTGACGATGGTGTGAACGATTGCACGGTGTGCGTTGCTTTCGGCGCATGACCGCCTTATATGGCGATTTTAGCGGAGCTTAAGATGGCAGACGCAGACGACGTGCTTTCCGCCGAGGCCGACGACCATTTCCATGACGAATGCGGTGTGTTCGGCATTTTTGGCCGGCAGGACGCAGCCGCCATCGTCACACTTGGCCTGCACGCCCTGCAGCATCGCGGCCAGGAAGCGGCCGGCATCGTTTCCTACGACGGCACCCAGTTCCATGTCGAACGCCATGTCGGCCTGATCGGCGACACCTTCACCAAGCAGCGCGTCATCGACAGCCTGCAAGGCAACCGTGCCATCGGCCATACACGCTACGCCACGACCGGCGGCGCCGGCATGCGCAACATCCAGCCCTTTTTCGCCGAGTTGGCCGATGGCGGCTTTGCCGTCGCCCACAACGGCAATCTGACCAACGCTATGACGGTGCAGCGCGCGCTGCAGAAGCAAGGCGCGATCTTCTCCTCCACCTCCGACACCGAGACGCTCCTGCACCTTGTCGCGACCAGCAAGGAGCGCGACCTCAACTCGCGCTTCATCGACGCGGTGCGGCAGGTCGAGGGCGCCTTCTCGCTGGTGGCGATGACGGCCAAGAAGATGATCGGCTGCCGCGATCCACTCGGCATCCGCCCGCTGGTGCTGGGCGATCTCGACGGCGCCTGGATCCTTGCCTCCGAGACCTGCGCGCTCGACATCATCGGCGCCCGTTTCGTGCGCGACCTGAAACCCGGCGAGATGGTCGTCGTCACCTCCAAGGGCATTGAAAGCCTGTTCCCGTTCGAGCCGCAGAAGACCCGCTTCTGCATCTTCGAATATGTCTATTTCGCCCGGCCAGATTCTTCGGTCGAAGGCCGCAACGTCTACGAAGTTCGCAAGCGCATCGGCGCCGAACTGGCGCAGGAAAACCCGGTCGAGGCCGACATCGTCGTGCCGGTGCCGGATTCGGGGACGCCGGCGGCGATCGGTTTTTCGCAAGCCGCAGGCATTCCCTTCGAGCTCGGCATCATTCGCAACCACTATGTCGGCCGTACCTTCATCCAGCCCGGCGATTCGATCCGCCATATGGGCGTCAAGCTGAAGCACAACGCCAACCGCCGCATGATCGAGGGCAAGCGCGTGGTTCTGGTCGACGATTCGATCGTGCGCGGCACCACCAGCCAGAAGATCGTGCAGATGGTGCGCGATGCCGGCGCCAAGGAAGTGCACATGCGTATCGCATCGCCGCCGACCAGCGCCTCCTGTTTCTACGGTGTCGACACGCCGGAGAAATCGAAGCTGCTGGCGTCACGCATGTCGGTGGAAGAGATGGCCGAGTTCATCCGTGTCGATTCACTCGGCTTCCTCTCGATCGACGGGCTTTACCGCGCCGTCGGCGAGGCCGGCCGAGACAACGACCAGCCGCAATTCTGCGACGCCTGCTTCACCGGCCAGTACCCGACCCGCCTGCTCGACTTCGAAGGCCACGACAATGTGCGCACGCTGTCGCTGCTGGCGAACAACGGGGCGTAAGCTAGACTCTTTGTTTGACACAATTCCGGACGGAAAACCGCTTCACACTTTTCCTGGAATTGCTCTAGACCACCTTACGGAAATTCTCGCATGACCCTCGACCTTACCGGCCGCGTTGCGGTCGTCACCGGCGCCTCGCGCGGCATCGGCTATTTCATCGCCAGGGAATTGGCCGCAGCCGGGGCGCATGTCATCGCAGTTGCGCGCACCGTTGGTGGGCTGGAGGAACTCGACGACCAGATCAAGGCAGCCGGCGGCCAGGCGACGCTGGTGCCGCTCGATCTCGCCGACATGGCCGGCATCGACCGGCTGGGCGGCGCCATCCATGAGCGCTGGGGCAAGCTCGACATTCTCGTCGCCAATGCCGGCGTACTCGGCGTCATCTCGCCGATCGGCCATGTCGAGGCCAAGACGTTCGAGAAGGTGATGACCATCAACGTCACTTCGACCTGGCGGCTGATCCGCTCGGTCGACCCGCTGCTGCGACTCTCGGATGCCGGCCGGGCCATCATCCTGTCGTCCAACGCAGCGCACTCAGCGCGCGCCTTCTGGGCGCCTTACGCGGCATCGAAGGCCGCGGTCGAGACCATGATGCGCTCCTGGGCGCATGAGACCCAAAGCCTGCCGCTGCGTGTCAATGCCGCCGACCCGGGCGCCACCCGCACCGCGATGCGAGCCCAGGCCGTGCCCGGCGAGGATCCGGAGACGCTGCCGCACCCCTCGGAGATCGCCAAGCGCATCGTGCCGCTGGCCAGCCCCGAGCTGAAAGAGACCGGGCTGATCTTCCAGGCCAAGCACAATCGCTTCGTTGCCTACAGGCAGCCTGAATAAGCTTACACCTCGGTTTTGACGGCTCCCGGAACCATTGCCCGCATTTGGGTGGCATATGTCAGGGATTAAAAGGGCCTCCAGTTACGTTTCTTCGAATGTAGGACATTCGAAACCGGAGGACCGATATGCGCAGACTTCTTCTCGTTGGCGCCGCCATCACGGCCGCCCTAACCGCCACCGCCGGCACCGCCCTCTCGCAAGATGCCAAGATGAGTTTCTTCGTCACCAGTGCCGGCTCCGGCAAGGGCGCCGATCTCGGCGGCCTGAAGGGCGCCGACGCGCATTGCGCTTCGCTGGCTGAAGCCGCCGGCGTCACCGGCAAGAGCTGGCATGCTTACCTCTCGACCAGTGCCGAGGATGCCCGCGACCGCATCGGCAAGGGTCCGTGGTTCAACGCCAAGGGCGAGAAGATCGCCGACGATGTCGCCTCGCTGCACAGCGACGCCAACGGCATCAGCAAGCAGACGGCGCTGAGCGAAAAGGGCGAAGTGATCAACGGCCGCGGCGACAAGCCGAACCGGCACGACATGCTGACCGGGTCTAAACCCGACGGCACCAGGATCGCCGACCAGACCTGCGGCGACTGGACGATGAGCGGCGCCGAAGGGGCAGCGATGATGGGGCATCACGACCGCACAGGCCTCGACGATTCGGCGGCGGCAAAGTCGTGGAATTCCTCGCATGCTTCGCGTGGCGGCTGCGGCCAGGAGGCGTTGAAGGGCACCGGTGGCGACGGGCTGTTCTACTGTTTTGCCACCGACTGAGGCGATGGGCCTCAAACATCGGGATCAGAATCCACCGGACGATCACGCGGCTGTGATCAGAGGCGGAAAGGCTGTGCTTCTGTCATGCTTTCGTCGTTTCCATAGAGTTGGTAGGATCGTATAGACTCCCACAACAACGAGCGCCCGAGCTGGGCAGAACAAGGACATCCCCATGGCTACGACTGCAGCGTTGGTCTGGTATCTGGTAATCGCCGGCCCGCAGGGCGGCATGGTGGTGCTGCCCAGCACCTTCGACAAGCGCGAACAGTGCACCGCCGCCATCACCGAATATCAGAAGCAGCCGACACCCACCGGCTGGTCGGTGCAGTGCGTACCGAGCGCCTCGCCGTTCACCGACGAAGGCGATGCCGAAGAGCCGGCGGCGCAGTAAGCATCGGTTGCACAAGGCCCGCAGCCGCCGGCTGCGGGCCTTGTGATTTTCAACGCTCGGCGCTCACCGTCAATTCCGGCTTCTGGTTGATGGTCTGGAACACCACGCAATAGCGCTCGGTCAGCTTCAGCAGCGAATCGATGCGCTCCTGCGGTTCATCGGTGTCGAGAGCGAAATTGAGCCGGATGGCGCGAAAACCGACGGGCGCGTCCTTGGCGACACCGAGCGTGCCGCGAAAATCGAGATCGCCCACGGCTTCCACCGTGGCAGCGCCCAGCTTGAACTCGAGCGCCGTCGCCACCGCCTTCAGCGTCACCCCGGCGCACGCCACCAGTGCCTCCAACAGCATGTCGCCGGAACAGAGCTCGAGCCCTGAGCCGCCGGTTGCCGGATGCAGGCCGGCGATGGCGATCGCCCTGCCCGTCTCCACCTTGCAGGCCACCGACTGATCGTCGATCGAGCCTTTGGCGCGAAGCGTGATCAGCGCCTGCGAAGCGTCGTCGCGGTAAGCCTGCTTCAGCGGTGACTGCATGGCCTTCAACTGGGTGGCGTCCATTCGCTGTCCTTTTTCGTCCGTTGTTCTGCTGGCCTACGCCGTCTGACCGAGATTTGCTCCGATCATCTCGCGAAGGCAATGGTGTTCGCCCCTGCAGCAATGCAGGCCTGCCACAACCGACGCGCCGACGTCCCAAATGGGACATTGACGGAAGAGACCTCAAAACCGTCTGATCCCGGAAAGTCGTCATTCCATTTCCGGTGATCCCGCAATGCCACATACCCTCTCGACGAAGCCAAAACAGGACGGGTTTCGCGCGCCTGGCGAATTCGAACCGAAATCAGGCTGTTGGCTGATCTGGCCCGAGCGGCCCGATACCTGGCGCCTGGGCGCCAAACCGGCGCAGAGGCTGTTCGCCAATGTCGCCACGGCGATTGCGCAAAGCGAGCCGGTGACTGTGGCCGCATCAAGCCGCCAGTGGCGAAATGCCAGAGCGCGATTGCCCGCCCATGTTCGCGTGGTGGAAATGTCCACCAACGATTCCTGGCTGCGCGACAGCGGCCCCAATTTCATCGTCAATGATCACGGCGACGTGCGCGGTGTCGATTGGATCTTCAACGCCTATGGCGGTTTCGATGGCGGCCTCTATTCGCCGTGGGACCTCGATGACCTGGCGGCGCAAAAAGTGCTTGAAATCGAGAACATGGATCGCTATCGCGCACCGCTGATCGCCGAGGGTGGCGGGCTGCAGTGTGACGGCCAGGGTACCCTGATCACGACGGCGCAATGCCTGCTCAATCGAAATCGCAACGCCCATCTCGGCAAGGCCGACGTGGAACGGCAGCTCGGCGACTATCTCGGTGTCGACACCATCATCTGGCTGCCGCGCGGCTTTGCTTTTGACGAGACCGACGGCCATGTCGACGACATCTGCTGCTTCGTGCGCCCCGGCGTGGTCGCGCTGAGCTGGACCGATGATCGGGACGACCCGCAATATGAGATCGTGCGGGAGGCCGAGGAGGTGTTGCGTTCGGCGCGTGACGCGCGCGGCCGCAGCTTGGAGGTCCATCGGCTGCCTCACCCCTTGCCAATCGAGATATCGACGGAAGAGAGCGAAAGCGTCGACCAGCTCGATTCGACCTGGGCGCGGCCAGCCGGAAACCGCATCGCGGCCAGTTACATCAACTACTATCCGGGCAACAGCGTCGTGGTCGTGCCAGAGTTCAGCTCTGATCTCGATGGGCAGGCCAAGCAAAAACTGGCCGCGCTGTTTCCCGACCACGGGATAGTCGGCATCGAGAACTCCCGCGAGATCCTGCTCGGCGGCGGCAATGTCGCCTGCATCACCTTGCCGGTCTATGCCCCGCAACGGCGTTGAGGGCATGCCGGCCAAAACGAAAAACGGAGAACACTCATGCGCGCTCTCATCTTCTCAACCCTGCTTGCCGGGCTCGCTTGCGGCATCTGCGCAAGCGCTGCTTTGGCGGAAGAGGAAAAAGTCGTCAATGTCTACAATTGGTCCGACTACATCGCGCCGGATACGGTCGAAAAATTCGAGAAGGAGACGGRCATCAAGGTTCGCTACGATGTCTATGACGGCAATGAGGTTCTTGAAACCAAGCTGCTCACCGGCGGTTCGGGATATGACGTGGTCTATCCCTCTGCCTACCCGTTCCTGAAGAACCAGGTGAAGKCGGGGGCTTTCCTGGAACTCGACAAATCGAAGCTTGCAAACCACTCGAAAATCGATCCGCAAGCCCTCGCCCTGATCGCGGGCGCCGATCCGCAGAACCTGCACGCCGTGCCCTACATGGCCGTCACCGACGGCATTGGCTACAATGTCGCCGCGGTCAAGCAGCGCCTGCCGGAGGCGCCGACGGATTCCTTCGCCATGGTCTTCGACGTCGACGTGGTCAAGAAGCTCTCCGATTGCGGTGTGGCCATGATCGATGCCCCCGCTGAGGTCATCCCGATGGCGATGAACTACCTTCACATCAACCCGAGGTCGACCAACCCCGACGACCTTGCGAAGGTCGAGGAACTGATGGGCAAGGTGCGGCCTTACATCCGCTATTTCCACTCGTCAAAATACATCAACGACCTGGCAAACGGCGACATCTGTGTGGTGCTGGGCTGGTCAGGCGACATACTTCAGGCAAGGACCCGCGCCGCCGAATCCACCAAGAAGCTGGAAATCGCCTATTCCATTCCCAAGGAAGGTACACTCATCAACTTCGATACGATGGCAGTGCCGAAAGACGCGCCACATCCCGAAAACGCACAGGCCTGGATCAACTTCAACTTGCGCCCCGAYATCGCCGCCGCCAACTCCAGCTACGTCTCCTACGCCAATGCGATACCGGACTCCTTGCCGCTGATGGACAAGGCAATAGCCAGCGATCCCGGCGTCTATCCGTCCGATGACGTGAAGGCCAAGCTGTTCGTGGTGGACAACAACGACGCAAAGCTGCTGCGGTCGCAAAATCGCATGTGGACGCGCATCGTGACGGGGCAATAGGGCAGGCACGAAAACGTCAGCCCTGTGCGACCCCGCGGATCGCCGCCAGTAGTTCGACCTGCGAGTGCACGCCGAGCTTGCGATAGATCTGCTTGATGTGGTTGCGGACGGTGCCGGGCGAAATGGCGAGGCTTCGCGAAATGGTCTTGGCATTGCCGCCGTCGATCAGGTGTCGCGCGATCTCACTCTCACGGCTGCTCAGCCGCGATCGCGCATCGCCAATTGCCATGCCCTTGTCCCGGGAGCGGCACAGATGAAGCAATCTTTGCAGAATGAACCTTGTCGCGCTGCTTGCCGCGCAAGCCATCGCCAGATCCTGCTCGCCAAAGGCTGGCGCCCCGTTTCGCCGCAAAAAGGTGACATAGCCGGCGGTCAGCCTGTCGAAATTGAAGACGCCTGTTATCTCGTCGAAACTGTCGGAGGGGCCGTAGAATTCGCGATAGTAGGGCGTGAGCTGGAAATCACCATCGCGCAGAGCCGATAGCGGCAAGACGAAATCGTGCCGGGTGCTGGCGAACCTCTGGAAGAAGGGATCCTGCCGGTAGATGCGGGCATCATAGTCGCGGTTCCAGCGATCGGGGCCGGCATCGTCAATGGTCAGGGAAGTGATGTCGCGACGGTAGAAGCCGACATAGACACGGTCGGAGCCAAGCAGACTCTGCGCCGCCGCCGTGAAACGCGCCGACAGTTCTTCGGGCGTTGCCGCCATTGCCGCAGCGGCCACGCCGCCGCTCCAGCGTCCAAACTGATCGAGGGAAAAATTCGACTGCATTCCGGCCCACAGTAACGCAAGCCGTTGCAAGTTCAACCTGGCGGGAATCGCGCCGCCAGCCTCAAAAGGCGCCCTGAACCGGGAGTGACCATCCCTGCCCCAACGCAAGCTCAGGGCTGGCGTAGCGCTGGACCAACTTTCGACCGTATAGCTTAGCTTGGTAAGCGCCTGATCTTTCAAGCCCTTGCGCCGCGTCACAGCGTCTCTGACGCTTTCTGCAACATTGGTCCGCGCCTTATGGCCGACATCGCCATTCACGAAACACGCGAAAGGGTTCTCGCTGGAATCCTTTTGACCGGTGCTGCCTATCTGCTGTTTTCGACGCAGGACGCTTCGATCAAGCTGCTGGTTACCGGGATGACGGTCTGGCAGATCATGTTCTTCCGCAGCATCACCATTCTGAGCGCCTGCGCGGCGATCGGCGGGCGAAAACTGTTTGCCGACACGGTGCGCTCGCCGATCGTGCGGCCCATGCTGGTGCGCAGCGCGTTCACGCTTGCCGCCTGGCTCTGCTATTACAACGCAGCCCGCAGCCTGCAGCTCGCCGAACTGACCACCGTCTATTACGCGGCCCCGATCATCGTCACCGTGCTTTCGGTGTTCCTGCTCGACGAAAAGGTGCCGATGCTGCGCTGGCTGGCGGTGCTGATCGGCTTTGTCGGCGTCTTCGTCGCCTGTGATCCGACCCATCTCGGCCTCTCCGTTCCGGTGCTGCTGGTGCTGGCTGCCGCGCTTTTGTGGGCCATCGCCATCGTGCTCCTGCGCAAGACAGCACTTGCCGAGCGCTCGATCATCCAGCTTCTCCTCAACAATTTCTATTTCCTGGTGTTTTCGGCGGTGCCGGCGCTGTTGTGGTGGCACACGCCCGATCTGACCCAGTTGCTGCTTCTTGCCAGCGTCGGCGCGCTCGGCGGTCTGGCGCAATATCTTCTCTTCGAAGGCATGAAGCGGACGCCGGCATCGATCCTCGCCCCTCTCGAATACAGCTCGCTGTTGTGGGCGTTCGCGCTCGGCTTTGCGATCTGGGGCGACGTACCGCGCCGCGAAGTGTTTCTCGGTGCTGCCCTGATCATCGCCGCCGGCCTGCTGATCGTCGGCGGCGAGCATTTCCGCAAGCGACTGTGATGTGCATGACTGCTGACGCTACGATGTCAGGAGGGAGCGGCGTAGGCTGGCAACATGACTGATGTGACAGCCACCGCCGACACCGTTGCCGAGCGCACGCTGGGCATCATTCTCGTGTCATGCTCGGCGGCCGTGTTTGCCTTGACCGGTGTGCTGACAAAATCGATCCATGCCGATCCGCTGACCATCATCTGCTGGCGCGGTTTTGTCGGTTCGATCCTGATCAGCCTCTACGTGTTGTGGCGGCGACGCGGCTCCGGCGGGCGCGGGAGCCTGCGACTGGGCTGGCGCGGCTGGCTGCTGGCGGTGGAAGGGGCGCTGGCCAGCATCGCCTTCATCTCGGCGTTCAAATTCACTTTCGTTGCCAATGTCACCGTCATCTATGCAACCGCACCATTCCTCACCGCGCTGCTGGCCTGGATGCTGACGCGTGAACCCTTCCGTGTGCAGACGATGATCGCCGCAGCCGTGTCGCTCTGCGGTGTGGCGATCATGGTCTGGTCCAGCTTTGGCAGCGGCAATCTGTTCGGCGACGGACTGGCGCTGCTGATGACCATCGGCAGCGCTCTCTACATGATCATGGTGCGGGCCTTTCGCGACACACCCGTGGTCTGGGCCGGCGCGGTATCAGCCTTCCTGTTGTTCGTGCTCGGCTGGTTCGTTACCGATCCGCTGGCGGTTTCGCCAAGGGATGCCGCTCTGCTCGTCACCTTTGGCGCGTCCTTCGCGCTGTCGTCGATCCTGTGGACCGAAGGCGCACGGCTCATACCGGCCGCCGAATCCGGGCTACTCGGCTCGGCCGAAGTGCCGTTCGCGATCCTGTTTGCCTTCCTGTTTCTGGGCGAGATCGCGCCAGAAGCAAGCCTCGTCGGCGGCGCCATCGTGCTCTGCGCGGTGTTCGCCCATGCCGGCCGCGACTGGCTGGTGGCCCGCTCGCAGCAGGTGGCGTCAAATATTTCTTAAAAAAGTGACACAGTCACGGAACCATCATCGGGGTCAGGCATTATTGGTGCGACGGGCCACCCCCCAAGTCCCCCCAAACCCCTCGGCCCGTCCTACTCCCAAGCCGACCGCAAGGTCGGCTTTTTCTTTGCTCTGAACTGGGCGAGGAGACCGAGGCCCCGTGGCTTCAACCCAAATGCCCAGACGAAGCCAGGTTACCGCTGAGCAGCGCCGCCAGATCGCCCGCGGAAGCGTCGGCACCGGCGCGCAGCCGGATCGCGAACTCAGCCGGGGGAACCGGTGGCAGGCCAAGCTCGCGCGGCGCCTCGACAATGCCGGAATGGGCAAAGCGCGGGGTTCGCAAGGTCAGCGCAACGCCGGCATTCACAGCAGTGCGTAGGCCAGCCAGGCTGGCGCTGCCGGCGGCGATGCGGTAGCGGCGGCCGGCGGCATCGAGCGCGGCGAGTGCGGCCTCGCGGAACCCGCAATAGGGATCGAGCAGCGCCAGCGGCACCTCTTCCTGCCGCGAGGCCAGTCCCTTGTGTGAACACAGCCATATCATCGGCTCGCGCAGCACGCCGACCTCGTCCGGCGCCGCGGTCTGGCGCATGACGATCGCTAGGTCGAGGCTGCCGGCCTGCAGCGCCTGCGCTAGTTCGGCCGAGCGACCGACCCGCAATTCGATCCTGACGCGCGGATGGCTGGTGGCGAAGGCACGCAGCAGGTCCGGCAGGCCGCTGTCGGCGAAATCCTGTGTCGTGCCGATGGCGACACGCCCGGCAGCCCTCGCCCCCTTCAGCGCCAGCCATGCCTCGCGATGCACGGCAAGAATACGCCTGGCATGGCCGACAAGGTCCTCGCCGGCCGGCGTCAGCCCACGGCCCCTGCCCTGCGGCGCCAGCAGCGGCTCACCGACGATCTCCTCCAGCCGCTGCATCTGGGCGGTCACCGCCGAAGGCGAACGGCCGACGCTGGAAGCCGCCTGCGCCAGCGAACCGCTGTCGACGAAAGCGAGGAAGGTTTTGAGCAGATCCGGATCGAGTGTTTCCATAGTTCGATAATATCGAATCTTCAGTTTAAAACAATTCGATTTTTTTGATTAAAGGATGGTGACATGGTCTCTCCAACGGCGATCAGACGCCGTTAGAAACCAAGGAGACGAAAAATGCCCATCATCAACATCAGCGTCACCGGCAAGCCGGACGTCGCTTTGTCCGCCAGGATCGCCAGGGAAATCACTGAGATCACCGCCACGCAGTTGCGTAAGGATCCGACGATCACCGCCGTTGCCGTCACCTATATCGATCCTCAGCACTGGTTCGCCGGCGGCAAGTCGCTGGCCGAGCATGGCGCCAACACGTTCTGGCTGGATATCAAGGTGGTCGACGGCACCAACACCAAGCTTGAGCTGGAGGCCTATCTAAAGGCTCTCTTCGATGCCTTTGGTCGCCTTCTGGGCGGCGTGCACGAGGAAAGCTATGCCTTCGTGCATGAGGTGCYGGCGGCCGCCTATGGCTATGGCGGCAAGACGCAGGAGTTTCGTTTCATCAGCGGGCGGCTGAAGGCAGCATGAGGGCTACGCCCACTCCGACCGAACGGCTACCTGGCAGGAGGGTGAAGCCTTGTATCAAGCGCGAAATCCTCCTGGAGGTGTAGGCTGTAAAGGCCGGCCGCCTGGCTAGGGTCGAACACCAGGTTCCAGCTGTGCTGGGATACCGTGCTGGGAATTAGGAACAAGGGATGCTTTGCCAGCAGACTGTCACCAAATTGCTGCTGCCCTGCGCTGGGAATGCCGGGGCGCAGCCAGTTTGCGTTTGGAATATCGTCAATTTCCACCACATGAATCTTCGACGGATCGGTGATGGCAAATGCCGTCAGCACATGAGGAACAGTATCCAGCGTGCGAAACCCCTTGTGGACAGCCACCTCAAGGATGGCGGTCGAAGGGTCGATGGACGCATACACAGCCCTGACACCTTTGCTGTTCCATCTTCCACCGAGTTTGAAGGCTCCCTCACCGCTGTCCCAAGTTGCCTTGAAGCGTTTGTGGTCAAGTCTCCAGCCGAGGACATCTCCTGTTCCCAGGGAACCTGGCAGGGGTGTCATGCATAGACACCGTAGTCGAGCCGCTCAAGAAATTCCTGTACAAGTATAGTACCCGCCGCTGTGGCCAGCAGATCGATTGGTCGCCGGTTGTCCAACCCCATCGCGGGCTGGATCATCCATTTCTCAGCCTCTTCCTGGTTTCCAAGAACGGACGTGGCCTTCGTGAGAACCCTGGCGAAATTCCAGGTTCTAGAGCCTTGCTCCCGACTAAGGGTCCTGGAGTGATCCGACTTATGCCGCTGAAATGTCCGCTCGCTCATGCCAAATGCCGTCTCGAAAGCATCGGCAAGATCAATGACGGTCAGGTGTCCCACAAGGCTTTCCAAGGCTTGGCTTGGAATTCCGTGCAGGATCATTTCATGTGCCTCGAGCGGACTGGATACGGAAAATCCAAGAACTTTCGGCCCGCCAAATAGGTCGACCAGTCGTTCGAATTCCGGCTCCATGCGTGGTGCCTCGGCAAACGCCATTGGGAAATTAGCCATGCTCGTCTCTCCGTCACGTGTCACTTTATTTACGACATGTGTCGCCACCTTTCAAGTGATGATGCGCGATCTCTTGGCCCATCATGTCCCAGCGTAAAATCGAAGCTCCGCATCGGTCACCCCCACATTGACCTTCCTCCGACTTCCGCTACCCTCTGCCTCCGAAGCGGTCGCAGAGCCGCAATGACAAAAACGTTGGGAGAGACGCGGCATGATCCTGACACTGGCGCTGCTTGCGGGTCTTGTTGTGGCCTGGCTGCTGATCGGCGTGGTGGAGAAATTCCGCCTCGGCCTGCGTTTCACGCAGGCGCTGCTCTACGTGCCGTTCAAGCTCGCCTACCGGATCAGCGACAATCGCATCGGCATCGCCCGCAAGACCCAAGCCCCGGTCATCTACGTGATCTCGCACCAATCGCGCTTCGAACCGGCGCTGATGCTGTCGCTGCTGCCCGACGACACGCTTCACATCCTCGACGAGGTCTCGGCGCGCTCGCCCTGGCTCGAACCCTGGCGCGAGCTTGGCCGCAGCATTGCCTTCAATGCCGAACATCTTTTCGTCAGCCGCCGGCTGGTGCGCGTGCTGAAGGGCAAGGGGCGGCTCGCCGTCTACCTGCCGGATGCTGTCGAGCCCGACATCAAGACGTTCCGGCTGTTTCGCGCCGTCACCCGCATCGCCATGCAGGCCGACGCCCGCATCGTGCCGATCTTCGTCGCCGGCGCGCGCAGCCTGCCTGTGTCGCTGACGCCGGCGGACAAGGCGCCACGGCACTGGTTTCCGCAGCTGTCGATCAGCGTGCTGGAGCCGATGACCATCGCCGAACTGGTGGCGCGCAACCCGGACCAGGCGTCGAACACCAATGCGCTGTTCGACCGCGTCGCCGAAGCGCGGCTTTTCGGCACCAACCTTGACCGCGGCCTGTTCCTGGCCATGCGCGATGCGGCAGCCAGGGTCGGCGCCTCGCATCCGATCATCGAGGATGTCATTTCAGGCGCGCTGAGCTACCGCAAGATGTTCATCGGCGCCCGCGTGCTGGGCAAGCGTTTCGAGGCGGTGACCGCGCCGGGCGAAGCGGTCGGGATAATGCTGCCCAACGCCAATGGCGTCGTGCTGTCGTTGGTTGGTCTTCTGTCGGCAGGCCGGGTGGCAGCGATGATCAACTACACCGCCGGTCCGGCGAGCGTTACGGCCGCCGTGCGCACCGCCGTCATCCGCACCGTCATCTCGTCACGCGCCTTCGTCGAGAAGGCCGATCTCGCTGATATCGTCGCGGCGGTCGAAAAGGGTGGCGCCAGGCTGCTGTGGCTGGAAGATATTCGCACCGGCGTCACCACCCTGGACAAGCTTGCCGCCGCCTTGCTGTGGCGCTGGCCGCTGCAGCGGCAGGATGCGGCCAAGCCTGGTGTGATCCTGTTCACCTCGGGTTCGGAAGGCACGCCGAAAGCGGTTGTCCTGTCGCAAAAGAACCTGCTCGCCAATGCCATGCAGGCCGAGGCGCGCGTCACCATCTCGCCGGCCGATATCCTGMTCAACGTGCTGCCGGTGTTCCACTCCTTCGGCCTCACAGGCGGCACCATCCTGCCGCTGGTSACYGGGGTAAAACTGTTCCTCTACCCCTCGCCGCTSCACTACAAGATCATCCCCGAGATCGCSCGCAAGGTGAAGCCGACSATCATGTTCGGCACCGACACCTTCCTCGCCAACTATGCGCGCACCGCCAAGGACGGCGATTTCTCCAGCCTGCGCTTCGTCGTTGCCGGCGCTGAGGCGGTGAAGCCTGAAACGCGGCGCACCTATCGCGAGCGCTTCCAGGCCGAGATCGTCGAGGGTTTTGGGCTGACCGAGGCCGCACCCGTGGTTGCCGTCAACACCGCCATCCATGGGCGCGATGGCACGGTCGGGCGACTGTTGCCGGCGATGCGCATGAAGCTGGAACCGGTCGAGGGCATCTCGGACGCCGGCCAATTGTGGCTCGACGGACCGAATTTGATGATGGGCTACATGACCGCGGACCGCCCCGGTGAGCTGCAGCCGCTGACCGGCTGGCACGACACCGGCGACATCGTCGCCGTCGACCGCGAAGGCTTCATCAGCATTCGCGGCCGCGCCAAGCGCTTTGCCAAGATCGCCGGCGAGATGGTGTCGCTGGGTKCGGTCGAGATGCTGGTGCAGTCGCTGTGGCCGGAAGAACGCCATGCGGCGGTGGCGGTGCCGGACAAAAGGCGCGGCGAGCGCATCGTTCTGGTCACCACCGCCGACGATGCCAATCCCGAAGAGCTGCGTCAGTTCGGCAAGAAGGCCGGAGCCGCCGAACTGATGGTGCCCAACGACATCGTGAAGGTAGAGGAAATCCCGGTGCTGGGTTCCGGCAAGACCGACTATGTCTCGACCAGGAAGCTGGCGATCGACAGGCTGGGGCTGGGTGTCGCGGCCTGAGTCGGATCAAGGACTTCGGCGGACTTCCTTGCCTTTGTCTTTATGCATGTCGTCTTCCCAAAACCGAGGTCACTTTTGGGCGGCATGCATTTAACCTATATCCGAAGGCGGCACCTTCTCGCCCTCGAGTTTGGCGCGTTTGGAGTAGGCGCGCACCGAGAACGGCAGGAAGATCAGATAGCCCGCGACCGAGGCCGTCAGCGTGTACCATGGATAGGTCATCAGCAAGAGAACGTAGAGCACGACGGCCAGGATGACCGGCAGCACTCTGTCGCCCGGGATCTTGATGCTCTTGCCGGAATAGACCGGCAGCCGGCTGACCAGAAGGAAGGCGACCAGGATGGTGAAGCCGGTGGCAACAAAGGCGGCCGGGCGGCTGGGCTCCACCCCAAGACGCAGGAAATAGAGATAGAGCGGCAGCATCACCAGCACCGCGCCCGCCGGCGCCGGCACACCGACGAAATATTCGGACTGCCACAGCGGGCGTTCGGCCTTCTCGTCGTCGAGCACGTTGAAGCGGGCAAGCCTCAGCCCGCAGGCGATGGCGAACAGGAGGGCCGCGATCCAGCCCGGCGAGCCGGCGCGATCGAGCAGGAAGGCATAAAGCACCAAAGCCGGGGCGACGCCGAAATTGACGATGTCGGCGAGCGAATCCATCTGGGCGCCGAACTTGGAGGTCGCCTTCAGCATCCGCGCCAGGCGGCCGTCAATGCCGTCGAGGAAGGCCGCCAGCAGCACCATAACCACCGCCGGCTCGAACCGACCTTCGAAGCCGAAACGGATGCCGGACAGGCCGGCGCAGATGGCAAGCACGGTGACCAGATTGGGCAGCACCATGCGCATCGGGATCTCGCGGATGCGCGGACCGCCGCTGGCATGGGCCTCGAACTTTTTGTATTGCGTGCCCACCGCTCAGGAAATCCGTACGAGGGGGGTGCCGGCGACGCCGCCGAATTCGGCCAGCACGGTTTCACCGCCGACCGCTGTCTGGCCAACGGCGACACGCGGCGTGGCGGTCAAAGGCAGGAAGACGTCGACGCGCGAGCCGAAACGGATCAGGCCGAAACGCTCGCCGGTGCCGATCGAAGCGCCGGCTTCGGCCCAGCAGACGATGCGGCGCGCCACCAGGCCGGCGATCTGGACGGCGGCGACCGTGCCGTTGGGGCTCTCGATGACCAGGCCATTGCGCTCGTTCTCGGTGCTGGCCTTGTCGAGTTCGGCATTGAGGAATTTTCCCGGCCGATGTTCGATCTKGGMGATACGGCCGCGCACCGGGGCGCGGTTCACATGGCAGGAAAAGACATTCATGAACACCGAGATGCGGGTCATCTCGACATTGCCGAGGCCAAGCTCGCGCGGCGGCACGGCCGGACCGACCGCCGAGATGATGCCATCGGCGGGGCTCACCACCAGGCTGTCGTCGACTGGCGTGACGCGCTCGGGATCGCGGAAGAAATAGACGCACCAGGCGGTCAAGATCAGGCCGATCCAGAACAGGATCGAGGAGAAATAGCCGAGGAAAAGCGTTGCCGCGCCAAAGGCCGCAATGAAGGGGTAGCCTTCGCGATGGATCGGTACGAACGCGTTCTTGACCGTATCGACAAGGCTCATCGGGCTGAGGCGGCTCCGTTTCAGGTGGGGCCTCAATAGCCGAAAGCCCCCTTCGCCGCAACGCAACAATCGGCGCGCGGGCGAACCGGCAAGGGTCGGCCGTGTCCGGATAGAAGGACGCTCCGCCTTTCCTGAAGTCGCGACCGGCTTGCGTGCCCATGCCATTGCCGTCAGAATTCCGGCCTGGGCGGGAAACAGACCTGATGAAAAGCCGGAAATCCGCGGGCCGCGTTCTCTATCCGGCGCTTGTGTTGGCCATGGTACCGGCACTGTCCGGCTATGCTTTGGCGCAGAGCAAGCCATCCTTCGACTGCGCCAAGGCGGCCAGCGTGGCGGAAAAGGCCATTTGCGCCGATCCTGCCCTGGCGCAAGCCGACGCCGACGTGGCGAAGAACTACGCGGCATTGCTGAAGACGCTCGACGCCCGAGCCGGCAAGGCCTTGCGTGATGACCAGMGCGATTTCATCGCATATCGMGACSAKATCGCCGSSTTCAACGAGAACACGCCCAAGRATMAGCAGACTTTCGATCTCGGCGAATTCCTGCGCGACCGCGCGACCTTCCTCGCCGGCATCCACAAGCCGGCTGACGCCGGTTTCATCGGCACATGGAGCAGCGTCCGCGGCGGGGTCGAAATCAAGGCGGCGGGCGCGGGCAAACTCGAGATTTCGGAAGATGTGGTCGCCAACCCTGTCTCAGGAAGTGGTGCGTGCGACATCGGTGGCGCGGTCAAGGCCGGCAAGAGTTTGCGGCTGGTCGACACCGATGACAACGACAAGCCGACTGGCTTTGTCTTCGCCTTCCGCCGCAATGGCGACGCGCTCGTCGTCGAACAGAGCGGCACCGGCAAGGACGGCACTTCGGAGCCGCCATCGTGCGGTTACAATGGCCATGTCGACGGGACGTTCTTCCTGAGCGAAGAACAGAAAAACTAGCCGGCACCTGGCGTCAGCTGGTCGGGCTAAAGCTCGTCGCATCGACGCGCTTTAGCCTCCATTGTTTATGCATGTCGTCGTCCCAAAACCGCTACACAATTTTGGGCGACATGCATTAGAGCCCGGGAACCCGCTGATAGTTGGCGATGTCGGCGCGGACACCAAGTCGGGCGAGCGTTTCCTGCGGGTTGAAGGCAACGCGCTCCTGCGCCGCCTTGACGATCGGCACGACCTTGTCGACGGCCGCCTGGCTTTCCCATTCAACGATCGTCACCAGGTTGAATTCGCCCGGCCCCGAAAATTGCTCGAGCAGGAAATCCTGCACGAAACCCTGCTGTTGGCGCAGCAATTCGTGCGTCGTCCTGAC
>NZ_JBFUGJ010000087.1:0-19649 GCF_056402975.1 Mesorhizobium sp. P3_A9
ACCCGATCCTGCCGATCAACGAAGCCCCGGGCCTGGCGATAGGCCTCGGCGGCGTTGGCGTCACGCTGCGTGACCTCGTCCAGCTCTATACGGGGCTCGCCAATGGCGGCAAGACGCACACGCTGCATGATGGCACCGAGCCGGCCAAYGCCGAACGCACCACCGCCACCATCCTCAACGAGCAGGCGAACTGGCAGATCAYCGACATCTTGTCGGGGGTAAAACCGCCGGAAGGCGCCKTSCAACGCGGCATCGCCTACAAGACCGGCACTTCCTACGGCTATCGCGATGCCTGGTCGGTCGGCTTCGACGGCCGCTATGTCCTGGGTGTCTGGGTCGGCCGTCCCGATGCCGGGGCGGTCCCGGGCCTCTCCGGCTATGTCTCGGCCGCCCCTATCCTGTTCGAAGGCTTTGTCCGCTCGGGCCTTGCCACCGTGCCGCTGCCGGGCAAGCCGCCCGGCGCCTTCACCCCCAAGCGCGAGGATCTGCCGGTGACGCTCGCCCGCTTCGGCGCCGGCGCCGACGGGCTGGTGCAGGCAACGCCGACCGAACCCGCCCCGACCATCATCTTCCCGCCGGACGGCGCCCGCGTCGACCTTGCCACAAACTCCGCCGACGCCACGCCGCTGGTGCTGAAACTGCAAGGCGGCCGTGCGCCCTTCCGCTGGCTGGCCAATGGCAAGCCACTGGCTGGTATCGACCGCCGCCGCACCGCGACCTGGCAACCGGACGGTGCTGGCTACTCGACACTGACCGTGATCGACGCGGCGGGGCGGGCGGCGAGCGTGAAAGTCTTCGTTGAATAGACCGAGCCAAGCGATTCTGCGCGTTGGCATTCTACAAGGTCAGCCGATAGCAGGATACTTACCCATGCCTGTTCCGAGGCACCCCCCTCTGGCCTGCCGGCCATCTCCCCCGCAAGGGGGGAGATCGGCAGCTCCGGCGTCTAGTCCACTTCTACAATGGTGGAGATTGGCGAAAGCGGCTGAGCGCTCAATCTCCCCCCTTGCCGGGGAGATGTCTGGCAGGGCAGAGGGGGGTGCCTCGCGCAGACCTCGACTGTCGGCAGCCTCAGCCCTGGCAGCAACGATCCTTGTCGCGGCAATCCCTCTCCCCGTTTCCGCCGATCCCCTCCCCGCCGGCTTCGTCCGCCTCGCCGATATCGCCCCCTCGATCCGCCAGGACATCCGCTACGCCGGACCGGACGATTTCCTCCACCGCAAGGTGAGCGGCTACGACGCACCGGTCTGCATTCTCACCTTGCAGGCGGCGCAAGCCCTGGCTGGCGTCCAGCAGGCAATTGCCGTGAAAGGCCTGACACTGGTCGTGTTCGACTGCTACCGCCCTGCCCGAGGCGTCGCCGACATGGGCAAATGGACACGAGAGGGCGGGCCGCCCGATCCGCAATGGTACCCGAAGGTGCGGCGTGGCGACCTCATCGCCAAGGGCTATGTCGGTGAACTGTCAACCCATTCGCGCGGCTCGACCGTCGATGTCGCGATTGCGCAGGTCGACGGTCCATCCGTCTCCAAGCCGGCCTGCGGCGCCATCGATGCCGATACGCTCGACTTCGGCACCGGTTTCGACTGTTTCGACCCAATGAGCGAGACGTCGCACCACCCGCTCGGCAGTGAAGCGGCGGCAAACCGCAAGCTGCTTGTCGCCGCCATGCGTACCGCCGGCTTCAAGAACTATGCCCGCGAATGGTGGCACTTCACGCTGGCAGACGAACCGTTCGCCAAGGAGCGTTTCGACTTTCCCGTTACCGCCGAGTAATTCGCGCCATCGATTCCCTGCGGCCTTGCCCCGACACCTCACATTTCTACATAGGTCAGCTAGCGGCGTGGATTCGCTGCGGTCGCGCGCAGCGGAAGATATTTCTACAGGATGAAAAATTTCGTCGAAGATTTTCTCCAATGGGGCAAAAAAGGCAACATTCGATGCATCTAATTTCTATCAATTCGGTAGATTTGGCGCGGGTTCAACGGAGGCAGAAATGACCAAACCTCATTTCAGGAAACTGCTCGGCGCACTGGTCGTCACATCGGTTCTATCAGGCACGCTCGGTTTCGCGTTTGCCGACACCACCATCCTCAACGTGTCCTACGATCCGACACGTGAGCTCTACAAAGCTTATGACGAGGCCTTTGCCGCGCACTGGAAGGCCGAGACCGGCGAGACGGTGACCATCCAGCAGTCGCACGGCGGATCGGGCGCCCAGGCGCGCGCCGTGATCGACGGCCTCGATGCCGACGTGGTGACGCTGGCGCTTGAGGGCGACATCAACGCCATCGTCTCGAAGTCGAAGAAGATCAACCCCGACTGGCGCAAGAAATTCGAAAACAATTCAGCACCTTACACCTCGACCATCATCTTCCTGGTCCGCAAGGGCAACCCCAAGGGCATTCACGACTGGAGCGATCTGGTCAAGGACGGCGTCCAGGTGATCACGCCGAACCCCAAGACTTCGGGCGGCGCCCGCTGGAACTACCTCGCCGCATGGGCCTACGCCAACGCCAATGATGGCGGCGACGAGGCCAAGACCAAGGAATTCGTCGGCAAGCTCTACGCCAATGCCCCGGTTCTCGACACCGGCGCGCGCGGCTCGACCGTGACCTTCGCGCAAAAGGGCATCGGCGACGTGCTGATCGGCTGGGAAAACGACGCCTATCTGGCACTTAACGAATTCGGCGCCGACAATTTCGAGATCGTCTATCCGCCGACATCGATCCTGGCCGAGCCGCCTGTGGCCATTGTCGACGCCAATGTCGACGCCAAGGGCACGCGCAAGGTGGCCGAAGCCTATCTCGGCTGGCTCTATTCCAAGGAAGGCCAGACGATTATCGCCAAGAACCACTATCGCCCCGCCAAGCCCGAACTGGTCGCGCCGGCGGATATTCCGAAGACGCCTGACATCAAGCTGATCTCCATCGACGACCCGCTTTTCGGCGGCTGGAAGAAGGCACAGCCTTATCATTTCGGCGACGGTGGTATATTCGACCAGATCTACAAGCCGGCCCAGTGAGGTTCGGCAGTCCCGAGGAAGCCCGCGAATGGGCTTCTTCGGCAAGTCTGGTTGAGTAAGAAGGGACAATCCAGAACTCCATGACCACAGCACCCGCGCAGGCGGGGTGGCGATTCAGGCAGCCGAGTGTCATTCCGGGTTTCGGATTGACGCTCGGCTTCTCGCTTGCCTACCTCACCCTCATCATCCTCATTCCGCTTTCCGGGCTGGTCTGGCGCTCGGCCTCTCTCGGCTGGGCTGAATTCTGGGCGATCGCCAGCGACCGCCGGACCCTCAACGCGCTGGAAATCAGCTTCGGCACCGCCTTCCTCGCGGCGATCGTCAATGTCGTCTTCGGCACGCTGGTCGCCTGGGTGCTGGTGCGCTACCGCTTTCCCGGCCGCCGCATCGTCGATGCCATGGTCGACCTGCCCTTCGCCCTGCCGACGGCGGTGGCGGGCATTGCGCTCACCACGCTCTATGCGCCGAACGGCTGGATCGGCAAATTGCTGATGCCGCTCGGCATCAAGGTCGCCTACACGCCGCTTGGCATCGTCGTCGCACTCGTCTTCATCGGCCTGCCCTTCGTCGTGCGCACGGTGCAGCCGATCATGGAAGAAATCGACAAGGAAGTGGAGGAAGCGGCCGCCACGCTTGGCGCCAGCCGCTTCCAGATCATCACCCGCGTGCTGTTTCCGGGCCTGGCGCCGGCCATCATCACCGGCTTTTCGCTGGCCTTTGCGCGCGGCGTCGGCGAATACGGCTCGGTCATCTTCATCGCCGGCAATCTGCCCTACAAATCCGAGATCGCACCGCTTCTGATCGTCATCCGGCTGGAGGAATACAACTACCCGGCAGCGACCGCGATCGCGGCGATCATGCTGGCTCTGTCGTTCGTCATGCTGCTGGTCGTCAATCTCGTGCAGACATGGAGCCGCAAGCGCTATGGCTGATCCCGAGATCAAATCCTACGAACCCTACCATGAGAGCCGCTCGGCGGCGGTGACCGAAAGCCGTCCGGCGCAGGCCGTGCTGATGGCGATTGCCTTTGCCTTCCTCGGCATCTTTCTGCTTTTACCGCTCATCATTGTCTTCCATGAGGCGCTGGCGAAAGGCATCGGTGCCTATACGCAAGCGCTGGTCGAACCGGATGCGCGCTCGGCGATCCACCTGACGCTGCTTGTCGCGGCGATCTCGGTGCCGCTCAACGTCGTCTTCGGCATCTCCGCCGCCTGGGCGATCGCCAAGTTCGAGTTCAAGGGCAAGGCATTTCTGACCACGCTGATCGACCTGCCTTTCTCGGTCTCGCCGGTCATTTCAGGCCTGGTCTATGTGCTTTTGTTCGGCGCTCAAGGGCTGCTCGGAGCGTGGCTGAAGGGACATGGCATCCAGATCCTGTTCGCCGTGCCGGGCATCGTGCTGGCCACCGTCTTCGTCACCTTCCCCTTCGTCGCCCGCGAACTGATCCCGCTGATGCAGGAACAGGGCAATGGCGATGAGGAGGCAGCACTCTCGCTCGGCGCCAATGGCTGGCAGACCTTCTGGTACGTGACGCTGCCCAACATCAAGTGGGGACTGCTCTATGGCGTGCTCCTGTGCAACGCCCGCGCCATGGGCGAATTCGGCGCGGTGTCCGTGGTTTCGGGCCATATACGCGGCCTGACCAACACCATGCCGCTGCACGTCGAAATCCTCTATAACGAGTACAACGCGGTCGGCGCTTTCGCCGTCGCCTCACTGCTTGCCGGGCTGGCACTCGTCACGTTGGTCTTGAAAACACTGCTCGAGATGCGCTACGGCGCCGAGCTTGCCGCGACGCGCGGACATTAGCAGAGGGATTTGTATGGAAGTTCGCGTTGCCAACGTGCGCAAGGAGTTCGAGCGGTTTCCGGCGCTCCACGATGTGTCGCTCGATATCAAGTCGGGCGAGTTGATCGCGTTGCTGGGGCCATCCGGCTCCGGCAAGACGACGCTGCTCAGGCTGATCGCCGGGCTGGAGCGGCCGACCCGTGGAAAAATCTTCTTCGGCGACGAGGACGCTTCGCAGAAGTCGATCCAGGAGCGCAATGTCGGCTTCGTCTTCCAGCAYTATGCGCTGTTCMGGCACATGACSGTSGCCGACAAYATCGGYTTCGGCCTGAAAGTCCGGCAYGGGYCSTCGCGGCCGCCGGCKCAGGAAATCCGACGYCGCGCCTCCGAGCTKCTCGACCTSGTCCAGCTTTCSGGSCTKGAAAAGCGCTATCCGGCGCAGCTYTCSGGCGGCCAGCGCCAGCGCGTGGCRYTGGCMCGCGCCATGGCGATCGAACCYMRGGTGTTGTTGCTSGACGAACCGTTCGGCGCGCTCGATGCSCAGGTGCGCCGCGAACTGCGCCGCTGGCTACGCGAGATCCAYGACCSCACCGGCCACACCACCGTCTTCGTCACCCACGACCAGGAAGARGCRCTGGARCTTGCCGACCGCGTCGTGGTGATGAGCCAGGGTCGCATCGAGCAGGTCGGCACCGCCGACGACATCTACGACACGCCGAACTCGCCCTTCGTCTATGGCTTCATCGGCGAATCGAGCTCGCTTCCCGTCAAGGTCGAGCATGGCGAGATCTGGCTCGCCGATCGCCCCATCGGGCTGTCCGCGCCGCATGCGCCCGAGGGCGACGCGACGCTGTATTTCCGCCCGCACGATGTCGAACTGCTCGATGGCTGCAGCGGCTGCATCGCCGGCACGGTCGCCGCCAGCCGCCGCGTTGCCGGCACGCGGCGCGTCGAACTCGAGATCGGCGGCGAGCGCCAGCGGGTCGAGATCGAACTGCCAGTCGACCATCCGGCGGCGCAGAAGAGCCGGGTAGCCTTCCGACCGGGGCGTTGGAAGCTGTTCCCGGCGGCTTGATCCTCGGGTCAGGCGCTATTCCAGCCAGTTCTCGACCTTCAGCTTCCGTATCCGGGTGAACTCCCCGATGTTGGCGGTCACCAAAATGGTGCCCAGCACACAGGCGTGAGCGGCAATAAAAAGGTCATTGTGGCCAATGGGTTGACCAACGGACTCCAGCTCGGCGCGAAGTGCGCCGTACTCGGCATCCACTGGCACATCGAGCGGCAAGACAGGGATCTCAGCCAAAAGGTCCTCGACCTTCTTGAGCAGCTTGGTCGACCCTTTCCTGGCGCAGCCATATCTTAGCTCCGAGGCAACGACGATGCTGGTGCACACAGCGGCGTCTCCCTCACGCACCATTGCAATGGCGGCCTTGCCCGCCGGGTTTCGGATGATGTCGCTGATGATGTTCGTATCCAGCATGAACCGCATCAAAAAATGTCCTCGGACTGGACCGGCGCATCTTTGATCTCGGGGAAGTCGTCCTCAGGACCGAGCGGTGGCTCCTTCGCCCATTGGGCGAGCAACGCCGTCAGGCCGGGCTTGCGGACCGGCTCGATGATCAAGCGGTCGCCTTCACGGCTGATCAGGACCTTGTCACCCGAAAGCTCGAACTCGACAGGAATGCGCACCGCCTGGCTGCGGTTGTTGCGGAAGAGCTTGGCCTCCTTGGGTGGCGTTGTTGAACGACGATGCTGGGGCATAACGATCTCCCTTTGTATATGCCATATGTATATGCCAAAAGGTGCCACAAGGCAAGGAACAGAAAAACCCAGGCTGAAGCGAAAGTCATCTGGAACAGAATTCTAAGGACCGGCAGTATTGTTCACATCTTTTCTCGCGGCGAGGCTGCGGAACCGTCGTGCATGCCTCGCCCTGCCCCATGCCTCACGGCTATTGTCAGCCATTAACGCATTGCATCCGGAGCCCGTTTTTATGAAGCGATTTTTCCTTGGCGTTGCCACTGTCGCCGGCCTGTTCCTCGCATCCTCCCAAGCCTGGTCCGCCGACAAGCTGCTCAACGCCTCCTATGACGTCGGTCGCGAACTGTTCGTTCAGGTCAACAAGGCCTTCGTCGCCGGACATCCGGGCGTCACCATTGACCAGTCGCATGCCGGTACCTCGGCGCAGGCGCGCGCCATCGCCGAGGGCCTGGGCGCCGATGTCGTCACCTTCAACCAGGTCACCGACATCGATTTCCTCGTCAAGAAGGGCCTCGTCTCCGCCGACTGGCAGAAAGACTTTGCCAACAACGCTTCGCCCTTCTATTCGCTGCCKTCGTTCCTKGTSCGYGCGGGCAATCYCAAGCACATCAAGGACTGGAACGATCTGGTGCGCGACGATGTGCAGGTGATCTTCCCCAACCCGAAGACGTCGGGCAATGCGCGCTACACCTATCTGGCGGCCACCGCCTACGCCAAGGAAGCCTTCAAAGGCGATGATGCCAAGGTGAAGGAGTTCATCACCAAGCTGTTCAACAACGTGCCGATCTTCGACACTGGCGGCCGCGCCGCGACCACCACCTTCGTGCAGCGCGAGATCGGCGACGTGCTGATCACCTTCGAGTCCGAGACGCGCGGCATCCGCAAGGAGTATGGCGACGACAAGTTCGAGCAGGTCACGCCCTCGGTCAGCCTGCTGGCGGAATTCCCGGTGGCCATCGTCGACAAGGTCGCCGACGAGCACGGCACCCGCGATCTGGCCAAGACCTACCTCGATTTCCTCTACACGCCCGAGGGCCAGGACATCCTCGCCCAGAACGGCAACCGGGTACGTGACGCGGCCGTCGCCGCCAAATACAAGGCCGACTTCCCGGAGGTGCGCCTGCTGACGGTGGAAGACGTCTTCGGCGGTTGGGACAAGATCCAGAAAGAGCATTTTGCCGCCGGCGGCCTGCTCGACCAGGCCTATGGCAGCCGCTGACGGCTACAGCATACAAAGAATAGATGATGGAAAGCCGGCAACAAGCCGGCTTTCTTCGTTTTTGCCGTCAGTCATGGCGAATGCGGCACCATCCCGGCAAAACGTTACAAAGAATCAACGCGTTTGTGCCTAACGTGCCATTTGGCGTCTTGTTTTCGCGAAATGCCTTCGCGCGGCGAAATCGTCATTATTTGCACACAAACAGCCGCCAGATGCGAGGTGGTTGGGGCTTCAACGGGTTGACTCGGGCATGCTGACAAAAAAAGGCAAATACGGCCTCAAGGCCCTCGTGCATCTTTCCAGTCTTCCGGTTGGCCAATTGGCTTTCGTCAACGACATCGCGGTCGCCAACAACATCCCGAAGAAATTCCTCGACGCCATCCTCGGCGAATTGCGCAATGCCGGCTTTGTGCAGAGCCGCAAGGGCAAGGAAGGCGGCTATCGCCTCGCCCGCCCGGCCTCCGAGATCAAGATCGGCCATGTCGTGCGCGTGCTGGACGGGCCGCTGGCGCCGATACCCTGCGCCAGCCGCACGCAATACCAGCGCTGCGAGGATTGCGACGAAGCCACCTGCCAGGTCCGGCACATGATGCTGGAAGTGCGCCAGGCGATCGCCGAGGTGCTGGACAACCGCAGCCTCGCCGCCATGCGGGATGCCGACAACGACGATTTCCCGGTCGAGCTGTCGTCGCAAATCTAATGCATGTCGCCCAAAAGTGACCTCGGTTTTGGGAGAACGACATGCATAACAACAAAGATCTAAAGCGCGTAGCATGACGTGCTTTAGATCGACGGCTGGCGATCGGCGTTCATCACTGTAAGATTGCGCAATGCGCGCAGGCGCATTGCAGCAACAGGAACGGATGGACGCCCGCTGGATGAGGCTGTCGAAGTTCGCGAGATCCCGAAAAACTGCTCGTAGGCCGACCGCCACGGCCAGGTTCCAGACTGAGATCATCGCCGACGTCCCGGTCCCGGAAAGGGCTGAGGACGTGCGCTTCTTCAGCCGCAAGGTCGTGCACCCTGGCAGGGTGCGCCGGCTCTCGAACCAGGACCTGCGCGAAAGCCTGATGGCCGTGTTCTACGTCGTGGTCGCGGCCTCAGTGCCGGTGCGCTGGTGGGCGTCGATCTGCGATCGGATGTCCAGGCTTCGCCTGAAACGCCATATGCGCAAGCAATTTCCGGCCTATGCCGCCGCGACGCGCGCTGTGCTTGGCAACGGCATCGACGCGCGCAAGCTGTTCGAGGCATTGCTCGCGTCGCGCCACCGCCGCCGGCTGCAGCTTGCCGCGCATCTGGTCGCCAAACGCTGGTCACCAACGATCCGGCTGGAAGGGGTCGAGGGGCTGCAGGCTGCCCTGCAACGTGGCCGCGGCGCCATCATCTGGTGCGATCAGTTCACCTCGCAGACCATCTTCGGCAAGCGTGCCCTGCATGAGGCGGGCATCGAAGCGCATCAGGTGAGCGTCAACACCCACGGTATTTCCGAATCCGCGTTCGGTCTGCGTTTCCTGAACCAGCCGCTGGTCAAGGTCGAGAATCGCTACCTCAAAAGCCGCATCGTCTTCGAACGCGACGACGCCTATCAGGTCACCATCCGCATCCAGAAAATCCTCAGAGGCAATGGCGTGGTGCTGATGACCAACAACATCCACGCCGGCTCGACCTTCACCGAAGTCGCTTTGGGCGAGAACGGCTGGACACATCTTGCCTCGGCCCCGGCGAATTTTGCCGCGAGGGGCAAGGCGGCGCTGTTTGCCATGTCGACCTTTGAGACCCTTCCCTTCCGCGAATACAGGGCCGTCATCAGCCCGGAGCTGTTGCCGGCTGAAGCGGAGATGGGACGAGACGGTGCCAAGGACATGGTGCTGCAGGCACGCTATATCCTGCTCAAGCGCGACCGGCTGCTCGAAGCGCTGAAACTGTTCCCCGAACAGATGCTGATCTGGTCCGGCGGCCGGCGAATGACGGAAGCCTCGGATGACGCCCTGACCGGCGACGATATCGGCTCATGACCTGGCCAGCAGCCGCATCGCGTCGGCAACGACATCGGCAACGGGACGAGTCGCGTCGATTGTCAGGGCCCGCTCATCCCTCCCAGGCGGCTCCAGGATGGCGAACTGGCTGTCGACCAGGCTTGCCGGCATGAAATGGCCCTTGCGGCTGGCAACGCGCCGCCGCGCGGTGGTGGGATCGATCTCCAGATAGAGGAAGACGATGTCAGCRCAAAAACCGCGCAGTCGGTCGCGGTAGCTGCGCTTCAGCGCCGAGCAGGCCGCGACCACGCTCTGCCCTTTGCCGAGCGACGCAGCGATCCGCTCGCCGATCGCGTCGAGCCAGCCTTCGCGCAACCGGTCGGTGAGCGGCTCGCCGCTGGCCATGCGCGCCACGTTTTCCGGCGGATGGAGCCGGTCGCCCTCGATGAAGACGGCGTTCAGCGTGGCCGCCAGCGCGATACCGACAGCCGACTTGCCGCAGCCGGCGACCCCCATCACCACGATGGCCGGAGATGCCGAACCAGGAACGCCCACCAGCGCCTGCACTGCCTTTTCGTCCACGGTCAGCGGCTTGCCGGCGCGCGGCCGTAGAGCAGCAGCATGGCGACGATGACGACGCCATAGATAATCTGCCGCCCCGCCTCCGGCATCTGCATGACCGACAGGATGGATTGCAACAGCGTGATCAGGATGACGCCGGCGACGGTGCCGAGATAGGACCCGCGCCCGCCGAGGATCGAAGTGCCGCCAAGCACCACGGCGGCGATCGACGGCAAGAGATAGGCATCGCCCATCGACTGCGCCGCCTTCGAGGCATAGCCGGCCAGCAGCACGCCGCCAAAGGCGGACAGCCCGCCGGAGACGGCGAAGGCGATCATCACCACACGCCTTGTGTCGATACCCGAGAGATAGGCGGCGCGCTCGCGGTTGCCGATGCCATAGACGGTGCGGCCAAAGCCGGTGCGGGTCAGCACGAACACCATCGCCGCACCGATGACAGCCCAGATGATGACCGCGTTGGGCACGCCCGGAATGGTAAAACCCGTGGCGAGATAGCGCATGGCGCGGGTCGCCGAATCCTGGGGCGAGAAGCCGCCGGTGTAGACCACCATCAGCCCTTGCGCGACGGCGTTGGTGGCGAGCGTGATGATCATCGAGGGAATGCGCAGATAGGCGACGCCGATGCCGTTGACGACGCCGATCAGCACCCCGCAGAAGATGCCGAAAGGGATGGCCAGCGCCACGCCGACCGGACCGTAGGCGGCGGCCGCGCAGGCCATCATCGCGCCTGCGGCCACCGACCACGGCACCGACAGGTCGATCTGACCGAGCAGGACGACCAGCATCATGCCGGTGGCAATGACGCCGAGGAACGAGGCCACCTTGAGCTGCTGCAGCAGATATTCAGGCGACAGGAAGCTTCGGGAATAGAGGCTGCCGAGGAACAGCAACAGCACGATACAGGCGAATGCCGTCAGCACCGCCGGATCGGCGCGGCGGATGAATTTCGGCATGCGGCCGGCAATGCCGCCGTCGCTCTTCCCAACCATCGGCGTCGTTTCGCTCACAGGAACCACTCCAGCCGGTTGCGGACCCGAAACAGGGCGAAGGCGCCGAGGCTGACCGCGATCAGCAGGATAACGCCCTGGAACAGCGGCTGCCAGAGCGGATCGAAATCGAACACGAACAACAAATCGCCGATGGTGCGGAAGGCGAGTGCGCCGAAGATCGCGCCGATGGCGCTGCCCTTGCCGCCGAACAGCGAGACGCCGCCCAGCACCACGGCGGCGATGGAAAACAGCGTGTAGGCGTTGCCGCTGGCATAGGCCGCGTCGCCCGTATAGGTGAAGAAGGTCAGGAACAGCCCGCCGATCGCCGCCAGCAGCCCGGCCAGAGTGTAGGCGGCGAATTTGCCCCGCCTTATCGGTACGCCGGACATATAGGCCGCCGTCTCCGACGATCCCGCCGCGTAAGCGGCCCGCCCAAGCACCGAGCGGCTGAACGGCACCCAGATCACCAGCACGATGGCGAGCAGCACGACGAGGCTCGCCGGCACCACGCTGAACACACGGCCGGTCAACGCATCGGCCAGATCCTCATTGACCGAACCGCCCGGGAACGGCCGCAGCAGAAGACCGATGCCGTAGAAAACGGCTCCGGTGGCGATGGTGGCGACGATCGGCTGCAGCCGTCCGTAGATGACGATGGCGCCGTTGATGGCGCCGCACAAAAGACCGACCGCCAGCACGGCGATGACACCGAGCGTCGTCTGCATCGGCGTGCCCACCACCAGCCAGGAGGCCAGGCAGTTGGTGAGGAGAAAAATCATGCCGACGGACAGGTCAATGCCGGCGGTGATCACCACCAGCGTCTGCGCCATGGCGACAAAGGCGAGCAGCACGCCCTTGTTCGCCGCCGTCTGCACCACATTGGCGGTGAAGCCGGCCGGATGGTTCGATGTGTAGATGACGAACATGACGATGAAGATGCCGAGCGCCAGCAGCGTTCCGCGTTGCTCGGCCAGCCAATAGCGCCAATCTTTCACGCACTTGCTCCCAGGCCCACCGGGCTCTCCTCGCCATGGATGTTGAGGGCGCTTGAAATCAGCGCCCGCTCGGTGATCTCGGCGCCGACCAACTCGCGCTTGACGGCGCCGTCATAGAGCACCAGCACGCGGTCGCAGCAGCCGATCAGCTCGTCATAGTCGGTCGAATAGAACAGGATCGCCGCCCCCGCGTCAGCGAGCTTGCGCATCAGCTGGTAGAGCTCCTGCTTGGTGCCGACATCGATGCCGCGCGTCGGATCGTTGAGCAGGATGATGCGCGGCTGGCGCATCAGCCATTTGGCGATGACCACCTTTTGCTGGTTGCCGCCAGACAGCGCGCCGACCGGAATGTCGAGCCCCGCCGTCTTGATCGCCAGAAGGCCGACCATGTCGTCGATCAGCCGCTGTTCGGCGGCGCGGTCGATGACGCCACCCCGCGACAGCCGGTCCAGCGCGGCGAAGGACAGGTTTTCGCGCACCGTCATCGGCAACATCAGGCCTTCGGTCTTGCGGTCCTCTGGAATGAGCGCCATGCCGATACCGTCCTCGCGGGCAGCAGCGGGGCTGGCGATCTTGACCGGCTTGCCGTCGATAAGGACCTGACCCGACAGGCCACGCAGCACGCCGAAGAAAGCCAGCAGCAATTCGCGCTGGCCCTGGCCGTCGAGGCCGCCAAGGCCGACGACCTCGCCGGCCCTGACCGTCAGCGAGATATTGTCGAGCCGGTCAGTCCAGGACAGCTTGCGGGCTTCAAGCCTGGGTGCGGCTGTGGCTGGCACCGCCGCCGGCTTGGGCGGAAAAATATGGCTGTATTCGCGGCCGATCATCAGTTCGACCACCTCATTGTCGCTCTTGGAGCCGGCCTTGTAGCTGGCAACGTTACGGCCGTTGCGGAACACTGTGCACTGATCGGCGAGTTCCGCGATCTCATTCATGCGATGCGAGATGTAGAGCAGCGCCAGCCCTTCTGAGCGCAGCCGCTTCAGCACGCCAAAAATGTTCGAGACATCCGCCGCGGCGAGCGCGGACGTCGCCTCGTCCAGGATCAGGATGCGCGGCTTCCTGGCCAGCGCCTTGGCGATCTCGACCATCTGCCTTCTTGAGAGGGGAAGATCCTTCACCAGCGCCAGTGGATGGATGTCGGCCGCGCCCGCGCGGGCAAGAGCTTCCTCCGCGATGCGGCGCTGCGCCTTGCGGTCGATCATGCCGAAGCGTTTGGGCGGGTCTGATATGACGATGTTGTCGGCGACGCTGAGTTCGGGAACCAGCGACAGTTCCTGGAAGATGCAGACGATGCCGGCCTTGTTGGCGGCAGCCGGCGAAGCGAAGCTCACCTCGCGACCATCCAGCATCATGCGGCCTTCGTCGGCCGCGACGACGCCCGCCATCACCTTGATCAGCGTCGATTTGCCGGCGCCGTTTTCGCCAAGGATAGCGTGGATGCTGCCGGGCGTGACGACAAGCTCCGCCTTTTCCAGCGCCCGCACGCCGCCATAGCGCTTGGATATGCCTTCCATCTGGAAGAGCGGAACCGCAGCGTCCATCGGCCCTCCCGAGGCACTTTGACGACCAGAGATATCGAGTGGCCGGCGCCGTGGGGGGATCCCACGGCGCCGAGTGTACAGCCTACTGGTCAGCCTTGGTCTGACCCATGATTTCCTGCGCTGTGAAATTGATGCCGCAGGTCGGGAAGGAATTGCCGACGAAGAAATTGTCGGACTGGTCGGGGAAGAAGTCCTGACCGGCCTTGAAGTTGGGATCCTCGACGATCGCCAGCGGCAGCTTGACCGACTGCGGGACGACATTGCCTTCAAGCGCTGCGATCGCAGTCTTGATGGCAACCGCCACCTGCGCCGGGCCGGTACCGGCTGACGAGCATTTCAACCCGTCGGCTGCATGGGCGGCGCAGAATTTGCGGAAGCCGTTCTCGGTCTCGCCGCCGAACGGCACGAACGGATGCTTGGCATCGATCATCGCCTGCACGATGCCGGTGTCGCCGCCCTGTCCCGTGACGGCGTCGAAGGGGCCGTTGGTGGCGATTGCATCGGCAGAAGCCTTTTGCGCAACGCCGTCATCCCACTTGCCGACGACCTCGGTGACGGCCCATTTCTTGCCGGAGGCGTCGAGAGCCTCATGGATGCCATTATGGCGGTCGGTGTCGACCGATGTGCCGGCAACGCCGCGCACCTCGAGCACCTTGCCGCCGTTCGGCACATGCGAGACCAGCCATTTGCCCCACAGTTCGCCAAGACCCTTCTGGTCGACGTTGACGTTGATGGCGTCCTTGGTGTCGAGAATATTGTCGAAGGCAACCAGCACGACACCGGCTTCCTTGGCGCGCTTGATCACCGGCCCGAAGGCGGTCGGGTTCTGCGCGTTGACGACGATCGCGTCATAGCCGGAATCGATGAAGTTGTTGATCGCCGAAATCTGCGCCGGCACGTCTTCGCCGGTCGAGACGACCTTGAATTCCTTCAATTTCGCCGCAACGTCCTTCTGCGCCGCATAGGCCTTCGCGGTCTGCACCATCTGGATACGCCAGGTGTTGGCGATATAGCCGTTGGCGAGCGCAATGCGGTATGGGCCGGCCTTCTTGGGGAACTTGAAGAACAGCGTGTCCGCGGCCCAAGGTGCGAAGCAATCCGGCTCGGCAGCCGGGCCCTTGACGACTTCAGGGCCTGCGGCAATCGCCGACGAGCTCAACATGACGAATGCAGTGGCGGCAACGATGCCACCAACAAGTGACTTGATCATCGATAATCCTCCCGATTGCAGTTCTGATTTGTCTGTTCAGTTTTTATGAAATTTTCGCGTTTCCGGCTGGCCCCTCCGCCTTGCCCAGTCACGCCTGCCAGGTGCTGAAGACCTCCGCGATCCCTCCCCTTACCGCCCCCTTCAGCCAGGTGAAATCTATCATATTATCCATAATAAACAAGCTTGAGCTGTTGCTTATGTATAATAAACAGGCTCGGCGTCTAAGCGACGATGCCGGTCCAACGAAAATGGTAGCGCTACCATGACGTTGTGTAAAGCGCCATTTGCGGGCGATCCCGAAAGCGCGTTCAGCGCGCCGTGCTCTCGCGGCGCTTGAGCTCGAAGCCAAGGTCGACGATCCGCTCCTGCGGCCGGTCGCCAGCGATTGCCGCCAGTGCCATGGCGACGGCGCGCCTGCCAATTTCGTAGCGATAGGTGCGGATGCTGGTGATGGAGGGAAAAGCCACCTGCATCATGTCGAGATCGTTGAAGCCGACAATGCCGATCGTCTTCGGCACGTCGATCGCGGCCCGATGGCACTCGAACAGCACGCCGAGCGCGATGTCGTCATTGTTGCAGAACACGCCATCGAGCGTCGGCATCTTGGCCAGTGCGTCGCGGAACAGTTCGCGGCCGAGCGGCACGCTGGACAGTACCGGCGTGGTGGTGACCAGGCGCGGATCGAACAGGCCGGCTTTTTCCATCGCCGCGCGATAGCCGGCAAGGCGCCGCTGCGAGCGTGGGTCCATGCGCGCGCCGATGAAGCCGATGCGGCGATAACCCKYCTCGATCAGGTGCTCKGTCGCCGYCCKSCCRCCKTCGWGATGCGAGAAGCCGACCAGCATGTCGACRGGRTCGGGCCCGGTCTCCATCACCTGCACCACAGGGCAACCGGCATTTTCCARCAGTTTYCGCGAGGTTGGCGTCTGGTCRATGCCAGCSACGATSAGYGCTGCCGGSCGCTGCGARCCGAACACCTGTARGAGCCGYTCTTCCTCGAGGCCGGAATAATGSGTGTTGCCGAGCTGGATGCGGAACGGGCTGTCCGACAGGCTGTCGTAGATGCCGCGTACCACCTCGGCGAAGACGTTGTTGGTGAGCGACGGCACCAGCACGCCGAACACCTCGGCGCGCGCCGAGGCCAGCGCCCGCGCATTGGGGTCCGGCACATAGCCGAGTTCGTCGACGGCGGCCTGGATCTGGCGGCGCAAATCCTGGCTGACGCGCTCCGGCTCGCGCAGCGCGCGCGACACGGTGATGGCCCCAACGCCGGCCTTGCGCGCGACATCCGATATGGTCGGGCGACCGCCACCCCGGCGCGAGCGCGGCTTGATCAAGGCCACTGCCCGCTGCCGCCGATGCGCACCTGCAATACGATCATCTCAGCTGTCGCCATCTCACCGGCCTGTTGCCGCACCCCTGGGCCTCTGGGGTCGCGCAGTGCCTGCCCGTTGTCAAGCCGAGGTGCCTCAGGCTGCCATGACTGCCCTGTCCCTTGCCTTCCACATGAACAGCCCGACGGCCAGTATGTTCAGCAGATTCCAGGCGATGCCGTTGAGGAAMGCGGCMGCRTAGGARCCGGTCAGGTCGTAGATCCAGCCCGACATCCAGCCRCCGATCGCCATGCCGAAWATSGTCGCCATCATGACGATGCCGATACGCTGGCCGGCCTCCTTGGCAGGCAGATATTCGCGCACGATGATCGCATAGCAAGGCACGATGCCGCCTTGCGACAGGCCGAACACCAGCGACACGACATAGAGCGAGGCGAGACCGTCGAATGGGATGTAAAACAACAGCGACAGGCATTGCAGCACCGAACCGATGATCAGTGTTTTCGCGCCGCCGATGCGATCGGCGATAAAGCCGGAGGCAAGCCGGCTGACGACGCCAGCCGCCATCATGATCGACAGCATGTCGGCGCCATGCGCGATGCCGTAGCCGAGATCCATGCAATAGGCGAYGATGTGMACCTGCGGCATCGACATCGCCACRCARCAGCCGAGGCCGGCRACGACCAGAAGCACCTGCAATGCCGCAGGCGACAKCGRRATCGGCTGCACTGGCCGGCTTCCCGGCGAGCCGGCGGCTGCCGCATCCGGGGCACCGCGGCGCAGCAGCAGTACCAGCGGCACCATAGTGACCAGGCAGAAGATACCGATCGCCGCATAGGTGAAGCGCCAGCCTTCCGCCTTGATCAGAGTCGGCATGATGGTCGGCCAGAGCGCGCCGGCGAGATAGTTGCCGGCAGCAGCCGCAGTGACCGCGACGCCGCGCCGGCGGTTGAACCAGTGCGAGATATCGGCGATCAGCGGCCCGAAGATCACCGACGTGCCGACACCGATCAGCATCCCTTGCGCAAGGGTGAATTGCAGGATCGAGGTCGACAGCGCGGCAAGCAGCAGGCCGGCCGAAAGCGCCACGGAAGAGATCAGCGCCGGGATCCAATAGCCCATGCGATCGATGGCGCGGCCGACCAGCACGTTGCCGGCGGCAAAGCCCACCATGGTCGCGGTGTAGGGCATGGATGCCGCCGCGCGGTCGACACCGAACTCGGCTTGCACGGCGGGCAGCACCACGACGACGGCCCACATGCCGACCGCCCCGATCGTGGCCAGCACCATCGAGATGGCCAGCCGCATCCAGGCATAAGAGCTGTCGATGCCGGGGCTGGCCTGGCTCAAATCGGTTCGGGTCAAAGGCGTTTCCTGTCGGCGGTCTCGAAAACCGGCCGCCGTTTGCGCCACTATCGGCACATTCTCAGGAAGCAGCAGCGCCACGGCGGGCAAATCCGTGGCTCCAGACCCTAACTATGTGGAAAGACCTTCCGCCGGAATCCCCCGCAAATAGCCGGAGCAATCATGGCGTGCTGCTGGCTGATTGGTTGTCTAACGCGACTTGATCACGTGGTCGGTATTGGCCAGCAACTTCCGCACCGCGGCGCGCGCGGCGTCCGGCCGCTGCAGGCGGATGTTCTTCTCGATCGCCTCATGCAGCTTCTGCGCATGATTGAGATCGTCGACGGCCCGCGTCGTATAGGCGAACAGGTGATCGAAGGCGGATTCGATCAGCACGCCAAGCGGCACCAGAAGGTCGTTGCCCGATGCGCGCAGGATGGCGAGGTGGAAGCGCGTGTCGGCGCGGGTGCGCTCCTGCAGGCTGGTCGCTGCCCCCATCTCGCGGCAGGCCTGGCTGATCTCGGCCATCTGCTCGTCGGTTCGCCGCATGGCGGCGAAGGCGGTCGCCTCCGGCTCGATGATGTGACGAAATTCCTGCACCGTCTTCAGGAACACCTCGCGGTCGGGCGACGTCGCGTACCAGGCGAGCACGTCGCGATCGAGCAGGTTCCAGCGCTCCTTCGGCTCGACCCAGCTGCCGATCTTCGGGCGTGAGGCCAAAAGGCTCTTGGCCATCAGCATCTTGATCGCTTCGCGCACCGCCGAGCGGCTGACGCTGAAGGTCTCCGACCACTTTGCTTCATTGGGCAGGATGGTGCCGGGCGGATAGTCGCCGCGCACGATCCGCAAGCCAATCTCGCTGGCCAGCGACGTGTGCACGCTGGCGCCCGGAATGCGCGCCACATCGGCTCGGCGAACACCGGACGGGCGCTCGGCGGCAGCCGCCTTTTTCGGCGATTTTTCCTTGTTCGGCTTCGCGTCCCGCATACGCTTCAGAAAGGCCGGTTTACGGAAGCTGTCAAGCACCACCGAACGGTTGGGCCGCAAAGCCCGCCGCTATGCACAGCCCAGCCGCATTTGTCCGCCCGCTCAGGCGGTTTTGACGTATTTGCGCCAGCTGTGCTCCGGGCGGAAACCCAGCATGTCGCGTGCCTTGCGGTTCGACAGCAGCGTCTCGTATTCGCCGAGTTCGGCCTTGACCGGCACGTTGGGATAGAACCGCTTCAGGAGTTCAGCCGTCGGCAGATCGGACGAGGTGTCGTCATTGGCGGCGTTGAACACTTGATAGCCGAGCCCGTCCTTCTCGACGGCGCGCAGCGTGATCTGGCCGAGATCGCGCGCATCGACATAACTCCAGGCGATACGCTTGCGGAAACCSGSATCGGCGAACCAYTTCGGRAACAGCGAATATTCRTGCGGCTCGATGACRTTGCCGATGCGCAAGGCRTAGATRTCGGTGCCRTTGCGTTGCGCGAAGGCACGCGCGGTCTTCTCGTTGACGATCTTGGACAGCGCATAGCTGTCCATCGGGTCGACGTCATACTCTTCATCGAGCGGGAAATATTTGGGGTCGCGCGGCTCGTTGGCGAACACCAGGCCATAGGTCGTCTCGCTGGAGGCGATGATCACCTTGCGGATGCCGAGCTTCACCGCTGCCTCGATGACATTGTAGGTGCCCATCGCRTTGATGCGGAACACCTCATTGTCGGKSGTGATCATGATSCGCGGGATGGCSGCRAAATGCACCACSGCGTCSACCGGCTGCGGCCGCAGCGATGGGTCGAATTCATGCAGGCCCATATAGCTCGACAGCGCGTTGAACACCTGCCCGCTGTCGGTGATGTCGGTGATCAGCGTGCGCACCTTGGGATTGTCGAGCGGC
>NZ_JBFUGJ010000088.1:0-19637 GCF_056402975.1 Mesorhizobium sp. P3_A9
ATTTTGCGATGAACGAGAAGGCGCTGGCAGCCGTCACCAGAACCGCTATCGAGGCCGCCTTCGTCGATAGGAAGACCAAGACAGCACTTCTCGCCCGGCTGAACGGCGCGGCACGCTGAAATCTGTGGTCCGGCGTCGGCGGGCGGTTCCTTGGCCGGCACATAGTCGCTAGGGTCGTGAGAACTGCCTGTCGCGCCCGCGCGCATCGGGCGACACGCATCAGGAGACCATCATGAAGGGCGTCACCGTCGTCGACCATCCGCTTGTCCAGCACAAGCTGACCATCATGCGCAAGAAGGAGACTTCGACGGCCGGCTTCAGGCGGCTGTTGCGCGAGATATCGCTGCTGCTCGGCTATGAGGTCACCCGCAATCTCGAACTGACGACGACGACCATCGAAACGCCGATGGAGACCATGGAAGCGCCGACGCTGGAGGGCAAGAAGCTGGTCTTCGCCTCGGTGCTGCGCGCCGGCAACGGTTTGCTGGAAGGCCTGCTCGACCTGGTGCCGGCGGCGCGCGTCGCCCATGTCGGTCTCTACCGCGACCACGAAACGCTGGAAGCGGTCGAATATTTCTTCAAGGCGCCGAGCGATCTCGCTGACCGGCTGGTCATCGTCGTCGATCCGATGCTGGCGACAGCCAATTCGGCGATCGCGGCGATCGACAAGCTGAAGCAGCGCGGCGCCACCAACATCCGCTTCCTCTGCCTTTTGGCGGCACCCGAAGGCATCGAGCGCTTCACCAAGGCGCATCCGGATGTCCCGGTCTTCACCGCCTCCATAGACCGTCAGCTCAATGAGAAGGGCTACATCATGCCGGGCCTCGGCGACGCCGGCGACCGCATGTACGGGACGAAATAGTATCAGGCTGCCTGGTGCGATTTACCGATTGTTTACGCAACTGCGCGGTTTCGGCGGGCGTTAAAGCGGCAAACACCATCCAGCGCTAATGAATCGGCGCTCACTACAGCGCCGCGCGTCCATTCGGACGCGCAAAAGGACGCTGTAGAACTTTGTTTTTTGCGCATGATCCTTTCCGAAAATCGATYCCGATTTTCGGGGTCATGCGGCGAGGCCGATCCATGCTGCGCAAGCTTCTCATCCTCAGCGTTTTTGTCGGGACATCGGCATCGATCCCGGTTGTCTACCAGTCGAATCCGCAGATGTTCGAAAACCTGCTGAAATCGGCGGTGACGGCCAAGCCCGAGGTCGAGACGCAACCAGAAGTCAACCTGGCGTCTGTGCCCAACAAGCCGGTTGCGCCACTGCCGACCGGCCGCAAGGTCGTCGTCGCGGCGGACGGGCGTGGACATTTCTCGTCGACCTTCAARCTCAACGGTCGTCAGGTCGACGGCMTGATCGACACCGGCGCSACRCTGGTCGCSGTCAATACGTCGACGGCGCGCCGGATCGGGCTATCGCTCAACCCGTCCGATTTCAACCGTGAGGTCAGCACTGCCAACGGAACGATCAAGGCGGCGGTGGTGACGATCGATCGCCTGCAGATAGGCAGCATCAGTATCGACGGTGTGCAGGCCATCGTGCTCGACGACAAGGCGCTGCAAACCAACCTGATCGGCATGAGCTTTCTCAGCCGACTCGGCAAATATCAGGCCGAAAACGGCACACTGCTGCTTGTCCAATAATCAACCGCGCGGCAGGATCCGTCGGATGACGGTTTTGTCCGCCGGTGGTTTCGAAGTCCCGGTCGCATAAGCCGAAAGCACGGCGGCGGCGACCGCCTCGGCATCGGAGGGTGAGCGGGCGTGGATCAGCGCCAGAGCATCTCCGGCATGGACTTCCGCGCCAATGGGCAGCAGCCTGGTGATGCCGACCGCAGGGTCGATCTTGTCGTCAGGCCTTGTGCGCCCGCCGCCGAGGCCAACCACCGCAAGGCCGATGTCGCGGGTGGCGATGCCGGTGACGAAACCTTCTGTCGTCGCCTTGACCGCGAATTCCGTTGGCGCCACGGCCAGATATTTTTCCGGCCTTTCGATGAAATCGGCGGGGCCGCCAAGCACGGCAACCATGCGGGCGAAGGTGGCGGCGGCGCGGCCGCTGGTGAGCGTCTCGGTGGCGCGCCGCATGCCATCCTGATTGGACGACACCAATCCCGCCGACTGCAGCATTTCGGCGGCCAGCGCCAGCGTCACGTCCTCCAGCCGCTTGTCGCGGAACCTTCCGGTGAGGAAGTCGACGGCATTGCGCACCTCGACAGCGTTGCCGGCGGCCGAGGCCAGCGGTTCGCTCATGCCGGTTATCAGCGCCGAGACCTTTAGCCCGGCGCCGCTGGCGACCTCGACCAGGCTGTTGGCGAGCGCGGTGGCGTCGCGCGATTTCTCCATGAAGGCGCCATTGCCAACCTTGACGTCGAGCACCAGCGAGCCCAGGCCGGCGGCCAGCTTCTTCGACAGGATCGAGGCGGTGATCAGCGGCACCGATTCCACTGTACCGGTGACGTCGCGGATGGCGTAGAGCCGGCGGTCGGCCGGTGCCAGATCGGCGGTCTGGCCAATGATGGCGCAGCCGGTTTCCAGCACAGCCTTGCGGAACAGCGCAATGTCGGGCTGGCTGGTGTAGCCGGGGATCGCATCCATCTTGTCCAGCGTGCCGCCGGTATGGCCGAGGCCACGGCCCGAGATCATCGGCACATAGGCGCCGCAGGCGGCGACGATTGGCGCCAGCATCAGCGAGACATTGTCGCCGACGCCGCCGGTCGAATGCTTGTCGGTGACGGGACCGGGCAGGTCCGACCAATCGAGCACATCGCCGGAATCACGCATCGCCAGCGTCAGTGCCACGGCCTCGTCGCGGTTCATGCCATTGAAGAACACCGCCATGGCAAAAGCCGCGACCTGGCCATCGCTGACGGCGCCAGAGGTCACGCCGTCGATGAAGGCGGCGATTTCACCAGCCGAAAGCCTGTGGCCGTCGCGCTTGTGGCGGATGATTTCCTGCGGAAGCATCAGCGCTCCAGCAGCCCGTCGCGGAACACTCTGTGCAGGACCGTCGCTAGCCGCGACCCGCCAACCGGCGCCATGTCCTTGGTTTCCTGGTGCGAAAGTTCGGCTCCGGTCATGCCGGCTGCCAGATTGGTGATGACCGAGCAGGCGGCGACGCGCAGGCCAAGGAAGCGAGCGAGAATGACCTCCGGCACGGTCGACATGCCCACCGCATTGGCACCCATGATGCGGGCCATGCGGATTTCGGCCGGCGTTTCGAAACAGGGGCCGGAAAACCACATATAAACGCCCTTGTGCAGCGCGGTGCCGGTCGCCTTCGCCGCGCCTTCAATCGCCTTGCGGATGCCGGCATCATAGGCTTCGGTGAGGCCGACGAAACGGCGGTCGCTCGGCTCGCCGATCAGCGGATTGCTGCCGGAGAAATTGATGTGGTCGGTGAGCAACATCACCGAGCCCGGCGGCATGTCCGGGTCGACCGAGCCGGCGGCATTGGTGAGGATCAGTTTGGTGATGCCGACGCCGGCGAGCACTTCCAGCACCGGCCGCATCGCCGCCGCGTTGCCATGCTCATAGTAATGGGCGCGGCCGGACAGCATCAGCACCGGCACGCCGGCAAACAGTCCGGCGACCACTTCGCCGGCATGGCCGCTGACGCCGCTTTTGGGAAAGCCCGGCAGGTCGGCATAGGGGACGCGGATCGGGTGCTCGATCCGGTCGACAAGGACGCCGAGGCCCGACCCCAGCACCAGTGCTGTCGACGGCGCCAGGCCGTCCAGCCTCTCGATAAGATGGTCCACCGCCTTTTGCGTCATTGCAGCCCGCTCTTCATTTGAGCCAATTCTTCATTTGAGAATGTCGCCGCGAAAACCATAAGGCAGCATGTCGCCCATGGTCACGGTCTCGGCGACGCCTGTGTTGTCGCAGAGGTAGAGTTTTGTCTCCGGGCGGCAGAATTCGGCCAACCGTTGGCGGCAGCCACCGCAAGGCGAGCATTTGGCCATGCGTTCGGCAAGGACCGCTATCTCGACGATTTTGCCGCCGCCGCCCATGATGTAGTGGCCGAGCGCGGTGGTTTCGGCGCACCAGCCCTCCGGATAGGAGGCGACCTCGATGTTGGCACCGGTGAAGACGCGTCCGTCCTCGGTGCGCAGGGCGGCACCGACCGGAAATTTCGAGTAGGGCGCATAGGCCTTGGCCATGGCGGTCTTGGCCGCTTCGAACAGATCATGCGACATTCAGTTGTTCTCTCCGATGATCGTGTCCAAAACCCGGCGCTTGCCGCGCCGGGCTGTTGGTCCTTAAAGCGCGGCGCGTCGCGCTTTAAGTCTTTGTTTTATGCATGTCGTTCTCCCAAAACCGAGGTCACTTTTGGGCGACATGCATTAGCGTTCCTTGACGTAGGGCACGCCGCCGGCGCGCGGCGGGATTGCCTTGCCGATGAAGCCGGCGAGCAGGATGACGGTGAGGATATAGGGAAGCGCCTGCATGAACTGCACTGGTACCTTGCCGATGATCGGCAGCGGCGAGCCCTGCAGGCGGATCGCCAGCGCGTCGAGGAAGCCGAACAAGAGGCAAGCGAACATGGCGTTGACCGGCTTCCATTTGGCGAAGATCAGCGCCGCCAGTGCGATGTAGCCCTTGCCGGCGGTCATGTCCTTCACGAAGCCGCCATTCTGCACCATCGACAGATAGGCGCCAGCGATGCCGGTGAGGATACCGGTGCAGATCAGGGCGCGGTAGCGCAGCCAGGCGACCGAAATGCCGGCGGTGTCGACGGCGGCGGGGTTCTCGCCGACGGCGCGCAGCCGCAGGCCGAAGCGGGTGCGAAACAGCACCCACCAGGTGAACGGCACCATCAGGAAAGCGAGATAGACCAGTATCGAGTGGCCGGAGATCAGTTCCGCATAGATCGGTCCGATAATCGGCACGTCCCTGATTGCATCGGCGCCGGGCCAGACAATCGCCTCGAACCGCTCGCCCGGCTGCAGCGCCGGCGTGCGCCCGCCTTGCTGGAACCAGGCCTGGCCGAGCATGACGGTAGAACCGGCGGCGATGAAATTGATTGCGACGCCGGAAACGATCTGGTTGCCGCGATGGGTGATCGAGGCAAAGCCGTGGATCAGCGCGAAGGCGACCGAGACCAGGATGGCCATGCCGAGGCCGAGAAGAGCCGAATGCAAGACCGACGCTGCCGCCGCACCGGCGAAGGCGCCGACCAGCATCTTGCCCTCGAGCCCGATGTCGAAGACGCCCGCCCGTTCCGAATAAAGGCCGGCGAGGCAAGCGAGCAGCAGCGGTACCGACAGGCGGATGGTGGAGTCGAGTATCTGCACGATGGCGATGAAGACATCCATCTCAGGCGCCCTTTCCCTTGACCGCTTCCATGCCGACCGATCGCGGACTGAAAGAGGCGAACACTGCCTGGATGTAAGGCCTGAACATATGTTCCAGCGCGCCGGCGAAAAGGATCACCAAGCCCTGGATGATGACGATCATGTCGCGGCTGATCGCCGGCATCTCGAAGGCGAGTTCGGCGCCGCCCTGATAGAGCATGCCGAACAGGATCGCCGCCAGCACGATGCCGACCGGGTGCAGGCGGCCCATCAGCGCCACGGCAATACCGACGAAGCCGGCGCCGGAAACGAAATCGAGCGCGACATTGTGCTGGTCGCCCATTACCGGATTGAGCGCCATCATGCCGGCCAGCGCGCCCGAGATCATCATCGCGGTGATGATGATGCGGGTYTCCGAAATGCCGGCATAGCGCGCTGCCTTGGGGCTGTGGCCATAGGTGCGCATCTCATAGCCGAGCTTGGTCCGCCAGATCAGCAGCCAAACCAGGAAGGCCATGAGCAGCGCCAGCAGGAAGGTGATGTTGAGTGGCGCCGAGCGGATCTTGGCGCCGAACAGCTCGATGATCCCGTTGAGCTTCGGCAATTCCGCGCCGGCTAGGAAGTTGCGCGTCTGCGGCGCTTGCGAGGCCGCCGGCTTCAATGGGCCGACCAGCAGGTAGACCATGATCGAGGCGGCGATGAAGTTGAACATGATGGTGGTGATGACGATGTGCGAGCCGCGCCTGGCCTGCAGATAGGCGGGGATGAGCGCCCACAAGGCGCCTACCACCGTCGAAGCGACGATGGCCAGCGGAAATGTCAGCCACCAGGGCAGCACGCTGTCGAAGGWCAGGCAGACSAYGGCGAYGCCGAGGCCGGCRATRTAGGCYTGSCCCTCGGTGCCGATGTTGAACAGGCCGCAATGCGCGGCAACCGCCACCGAAAGTCCGGTGAATATGAAGGTGGTGGCATAGAACAGGGTGAAGGCGATGCCGGTTCCTTTGCCGAAGGCGCCCTCGACCAGGATGACGGCGGCGCGGAACGGATTTTCGCCGACCAGCAGCACGACGAAACCGGCGACGATGAAAGCCACGGACAGGTTGATCAGCGGGATCAGCCCATAATCGGCCCAGGCCGGCAATTTGGCGTAAGGCGTGCTCATTCCGCAGCCTCCTGGCGCTCGACGCCCGCCATCAGCAGGCCAAGCTCGCCCTCGGTCGCCTCCGGGCTGCGCTCGCCGACGATGCGGCCGGCGAACATCACCAGGATGCGGTCGGAGAGCGAGCGGATCTCGTCGAGTTCGACCGAAACCACCAGCACCGCCTTGCCCTGGTCGCGCATGGCGATCAGGCGCTTGTGGATGAATTCGATGGCGCCGACATCGACGCCGCGCGTCGGCTGGCCGACGATCAAAACACCTGGGTCCTGTTCCATTTCCCGCGCCAGCACGATCTTCTGCTGGTTGCCGCCGGAGAAGTTGGCGGTCTTCAAGCGCGGATTGCCGGGACGAATGTCGTATTTCTCGATCTTGTCCTTGGCGTCGGCCATGATGGCGTCGACGTTGAGGAACGGCCCTTTGAGATAGCGGGGGTCGTCATGGTAACCGAGGATGGAATTCTCRTTCTCCTCGAAGGCCAGCACCAGCCCGACGTGGTGGCGATCCTCCGGCACATGGGCAAGCCCGCGGTCGCGCAATTCGCCGGGGTCGGCGGCACCTGTCAGGTCGATGGGCTTGCCGTCGAGCATGACCGAGCCGGACACGGCGCGCCTGATACCGGAAATCGCCTCGAGCAGTTCGGATTGCCCGTTGCCGGCGACACCGGCAATGCCGACGATCTCGCCGGCCCTGATATCGAAGGAGATGTCKTCGACCATGGTGACGCCGCGCGAATCCCTGACCGTCAGGTTCTTGACCGCGAGCTTGACGGCGCCGGCTTCCGCTTCGCCCTTTTCGACCCGCAGCAGCACGCGGCGCCCCACCATCAGCTCGGCCAGTTCCTCGACGGTGGTTTTCTTGGTCTCCCTAGTCGCCACCATCGTGCCCTGGCGCATCACCGACACGGTGTCGGTGATGGCCATGATCTCGCGCAGCTTGTGGGTGATCAGCACCACCGTCTTTCCCTGTTCCTTCAGCTGTTTGAGAATGCGGAAGAGATGGTCGGCCTCGGCTGGCGTCAGCACGCCCGTCGGCTCGTCGAGGATCAGGATTTCGGCGCCGCGATAGAGCGCCTTGAGGATTTCAACGCGCTGCTGCAGGCCGACAGGCAGTTCCTCGATGATGGCGTCAGGATCGACCTCCAGCCCGTATTCGCGCTCSAGMCGCTCCAGYTCRGARCGCGCCTTGGCGATRCTSYKCTTCAGCAGYGCATCGCTTTCGGCGCCGAGRATGAYGTTTTCCAGCACSGWGAAATTGTCRACCAGCATGAAATGCTGGTGCACCATGCCRATGCCGAGCGCGATSGCGTCGTTGGGCGTCTTGATCGAYGCCGGYTTGCCRCCGACRYGGATCTCACCGCTGTCTGCCTGGTAGAAACCGTAGAGGATCGACATCAGCGTCGACTTGCCGGCGCCGTTTTCGCCGACAATGCCGTGGATGGTGCCACGCGCGATCTCCAGATTGATGTCGCGGTTGGCGCGCACGGCGCCAAAACTCTTGTTGATGCCGATCAGTTCGATTGCGGCTTGCGCCATGCAGCCAGTCCCACTCTTATTTTTTTATCGCTTGGTCAAAACGCCTAGCATGACGCTCCGCCCGTGCCAATTGGCGGAGCAGCGTCCACTCTCGGCAAATCCCGGTGCGCTTGTCAATTTCCAACGTGTCCGCAGGCTTCATATTCGCTAATATGACGACGTCGAAATTCGCATCACGATGCAAGGCATTGCGATGCAAGATCAGGGATTGCGAATGATCATGCCCGTCGACCGGCTGACGACGCTGGAAATCCGCGCCGCCGAGCAGGAAAACACCATCGAGGAGCTGTCGGGCCAGATCGCCGAGCAGTGGACGGTGATCGAGCGCATGCAGCGCAAGCTCGACGCGCTGACCAACCGCTTCCTGGCGCTGGAGGAGCAGGCCGCACCCGACGTGCCCGTGACCAAGCCGCCGCACTGGTGAGGAAAAGGGGAGGGCACACATCATGAGCGACCGCATCGCAAGGGCTGGTGACTATGTGCTTGGCCTGATGAACGACGCGGAGCGCGAACGGGCCGAGCGCGATCTGGAAATCGACCCGGCCTTCCGCGACGCGGTGCTGCAGCTTGCCGAACGCATGCACATGTTCGACCGTGCCGAAAAACCAGGTAGCCGGCCCGAAAATCATTGGGAACTGGTCACCCAGCGTATCGCCGAATTGCCGCAGATGCGCAGTGTTGGGCTGGGTGGCAATGATGCCAAGTCGCGCCCGGTGATCCGAAGCCTGTCCCGGTCACCATACGGCGTTGGTGTGCATTCGCTCGGTGGCCGGCGCGGATTTGTCGTCGCCATCGTGCTGATAGCGGTCTTTGCGCTGGGCTATCTCGTGGGCCGGCTATAGCCGGAGTTCGCGCGCCATCAGCAGCATTGGGTGTCCGTCCTGCTTGAGACGCTCGACGACCACCCAGCCGAGCCCAGCATAGAAATCACGCGCTTCCCACGTATAGAGGTAGAGCCTCTCCACTCCGATCGACGCCGCATGCGCTTCGATGGCCGCGACCAGCGCGCGACCGATCCCGCGGCCTCTGTGCGCGTCATCGACGACCAGCCCGGCCAGCCATGGCGTAAAATCATGCGCCGGCTCCAGTTCGTGGCGAACCAGCAGGCAGGTCCCGACCGATGCGTCGCCTATCCGGGCGACAAGCGCCGTTTCGAAGCCGTCCCCGGCCAACAGCAGGCGGAGCCCGGCAGCGTCTTCGTCCGCCGTCCTTGCGCTACCCTCGAAAAAGGTGGCAACGCGCAATCGTGCCACCGCCTCGACGTCGCGTTCGGTCATGGGTTCTACGATCGGCGTCACTCTTGCCTCGGTGTCTCGCTTGTAGAGTCTTCCAAAAACAAAACCGCCGGGACAAGGCCCGGCGGTTCGAAACCTAGTGCTTGCCGATCAATAAGGGCAGGCGTTGTCAGCCGTATAGTCATGCACCTGGATCTTGCCGGAGATGATGTCGGCCTTGGCCTTTTCGACCGCCGCCTTCATCTCGTCCGTCACCAGCGCCTTGTTGTTGTCGTCCATAGCATAGTCGACGCCGCCTTCCTTGAGGCCGAGATTCTCGAGGCCGCCCTTGAAGGTGCCGTTCTTGCCGTCCATGAAGGCGGTATAGACGGCAACGTCGACGCGCTTCATCATCGAGGTCAGAACCTTGCCGGGCTGCAGGCCGTTCTGGTTGGAATCGACGCCGATGCCGAGCTTGCCGGCATCAGCCGCCGCCTGCAGCACGCCGACGCCGGTGCCGCCGGCCGCGGCGTAGACCACGTCGGAGCCCTGGTCGATCTGCGTCTTGGCGATTTCACCGCCCTTGGCCGGATCGTTCCAGGCGGCCGGCGTGTCGCCGGTCATGTTCTGGATGACGTCGGTCGCACCGGCCGACTTGGCGCCGCCGACATAGCCGCATTCGAACTTGCGGATCAGCGGGATGTCCATGCCGCCGATGAAGGAGACCTTCTTCGACTTCGATGCCATCGCCGCCATGATGCCGACGAGGTAGGAGCCTTCGTTCTCCTTGAACACCAGCGAACGGACATTGGGCAGGTCGACGGCATCGTCGATGATGGCGAAGTTGAGATCGGGATATTCGGCCGCGACCTTCTTCAGCGCGTCCTCCCAGGCAAAGCCGGCCATGACGATCGGGTTGTGGCCGTCCTCGGCGAAGCGGCGCAGCGCCTGCTCGCGCTGCGAGGCGTTGGACACTTCGAACTCGACATAGGGCGTGCCGGTCTCGGTCTTGAACTTCTCGGCGCCATGGAAGGCAGCCTCGTTGAAGGATTTGTCGAACTTGCCGCCCAGATCATAGAGGATGGCCGGCTGGACATCCGCGGCGAAAGCCGGAAGAACCATTGCGGTTGCGGCCAGGAGGCCGAGAACGATACGTTTCATGTGATCCACACCCTGTCGGTTATTTTTTCCGTTACGCACCGCCTGGCTGCCCGGTTCACCGGCAGCCACGCGACGTCAGCCAGGAGTGTATTCCCCTCCCGCTCCTGGGCAATCTGGCACGGCCCGAAACAAAATTCACGCGGAATTTTGACCTTTTGGAAAAGCGTGCCACGGGCAGGCCACACCGCGGTCCGATCCTTGCGCGATAGCCGTCAGGCGGTAGCGGCCGGCATGGTATAGGCGATGCCGGTGCCCTTGAGGTTGCAATAGCCGTAAGGGTTCTTCGCCAGATATTGCTGGTGATCGGCCTCGGCGAAGTAGAAGGCCGACGCCGGCGCGATCTCGGTGGTGATCCGGCCGTGGCCGGCACCGCGCAGCTGGAGCTGATAGGCATCGCGCGAGGCGCTCGCCGCCTGGAATTGCCCATCGCCTGACGTGTAGATCGCGGAGCGGTAGGTGGTGCCGACATCATTGCCCTGGCGCATGCCTTGCGTCGGGTCATGGCTTTCCCAGAACAGCCGCAGAAGCACGGCATAGGAGATCATCTTGGGGTCAAAAACGACCAGCACCACTTCGGCATGGCCGGTCAGTCCCGTGCAGGTTTCCTGATAGGTCGGGTTGGGGGTGATGCCGCCGGCGTAGCCGACGGCGGTGACCCAGACGCCTTCGATCTGCCAGAACAGGCGCTCGGCGCCCCAGAAGCAGCCGAGCCCGAACATCGCCGTCTCCAGCCCCTCGGGGTAGGGGCCCTTGAGCGGCCTTTTCAGGACATGGTGCCTGGATGGTGTCGGGATCGCCTTGGCCCGGCCCGGCAAAGCCTCGGACGGCTTTGGTAGATTGAGCTTCTTGTTCAGCATGTCGCTGAGAAAGAACATGCGCGGCCTTCCTTCCCGTCAGGATGCAAGAAAATCGATCAGTTGGCGGCGAATTGTCCCGTGCGCCGCTGGCGCCTGTAGCCGATGGCGTAGAGCAGGAAGGCCAGCACTGCGAACACGGCAAAGCCCGGCTGGTTGAGCACCCAGGCGATGGCGCCGTCCCACAGCAGCGGACTGGCCTTGGCGCGGACGAAGGTTTCGAAGGCCGCCCGCGTGTCCGGCGAGACCGCCAGCCAGCTGGCGTTGAGCGGGGTCAGCACAAGCGCCGAAGCGGCCACCGTGCGCGTCGCGTCGAGTACCGCCATGATGACGGAGACCGACAGCGCGACCATGGCGGCGAGACGAAAAATGAAGCGAAACATCAAGCTCTCCCCCGGCCGATCCTGGACGGGATCTCCGGCACCAGCGAGAAATAGAGTGCGCATGGCTTGCCCGCAACCGCGATACGCGAATTTGAAGGATCCTATCCCTACGCCACCGGTTTGCGCCGGCGCCTGTGAGCAAGCCAGACGCCGAGAATGCCGCCGACAATGGCGCCGACCACCAGCCCGCCCAGGCCGAAGAAGACGGCGAAATAGCCGCAGCCGCCCTCGAAGCAGCTGACCTCGGCGACATCGGCGATCACCGAACCGGCGAAAAAGCCGCCCAGGCAGCCGATGACGGCGCCRAGGATGATGCCGAGCAACGCGGCGGCAATGGAAACGCCGACCGGCGGCGCTTCGGCTTGGGGTCTCGCGTAGACGGTTTCGGCGCCCGAGCCGCCGCGCAGCAGGTAGATGCAAAGCAGGCCGACGCCGGTCTCGATGGCGGTGATGCCCAGGCTCCTGGCGGAGAAGACGAATTCCGGCACGGTGAGCACATAGGCCTGCCTTGCCAGCACCCAGACGATGAGGGCGATCTGCCAGATGGTGAAATGGCGGGGGAAGCGCCCCGAGCGGCCAAAGGCGAGGCCGAGCAGGTAAAGCCCCCACAGGATGATGATGACATTGGCGATCAGCCCGCCGAAGAAGAAATAGAAGATCTTGTCCGGCAGGCCGGAATTCCCGAACAGCCACCAGGATGACGCCAGGCTGTAGGCCGACCACGCCATGACGAATATGAGCCAGCCGACCGGGACGTAAAAAAGGTCACCGCCCGGGCGGCCGGCTGGCGCCCCTCTATCCCCCGGGATTCCACTGCCCGGTTGTTCGCTGCTTGATGTCATATCAGGACGATGCCCCCGCAAAGCCTCTGCTTCACTCGACAACCGGCCGGCGGCGAAGTCAAGCAGGGCGGGTCCTGCTGCCTTGCCTGTGCACATCATTCGGGGTGCGGGCACCCCGGAAACGGCTGCGGCGGCGGCCCCAAGAAACACCATGTGGCCGGCAAAGCGAATAGAGCACCGTTATGGCTTGGCATTCGGCGCGGGATCGACTAGATGAGCCCCGCGCCTGTTGCTTCGACGGCTCAGGTGCCGGGGAAGGATGTCCGCTGGTTGGGCGGCGTCCATGGTTCGGAAATTCCGTGCCGAAGCCCCAAGGAGATGCATCTCCCCAACCCGCGCGGCGTAACCGGCCGGCGCGACATGCAAGGACGGAGAGGTGGCCGAGTGGTTGAAGGCGCACGCCTGGAAAGTGTGTTTACGGGAGACCGTAACGCGGGTTCGAATCCCGCTCTCTCCGCCAGCCAACCCCTGAAACCCCTTTATTTCCAAAGCATTTGGCAGCGGCCAGCGTCGGCCCGTACTATCGCCTCTATTATCGCTGCTGCTACTAAGCAGGATGGCTCGCAGAGTAGCGGCTTGACTGCCGGCGCACCCGGCAGCCTCTAAAAACGAGCAAAAGACCATGGCAGATGATGTCTACGTGCAAGCCTATCGGGATGGCGGCTTGAAGGCCGTCAGCGATCTTCTCAAGCGGCAGTTCCCTGCCGAGCGCGATCGGGTGATGGTCATGGAAGGTCTTCAGGACACCGGCCGTTGGACGATCACCTGGCATGAGAAGAAACACCCGGACGGCGGAATGTACCGCGATTTCGGAAGTGTGAAGGCGTACCTTGGCGACAACGAGGAATAGGACCTCAATGCCTTGCCGCTCTTGGCATTGCGGCAGATTTTCGCAACATCTCACACGGGAAARCCGGCCTTTCTGAAGCCTGACGTGAAAAGCTCGAGGGCGGCTTGGTCGGCGAACGGGAGACCTGAMATCAGCCGGACAGTCAGGCCGTGTTTCCTCGTCAGTGCTTCCTCAACTTCAGCGCGCGCCTTCTGCGTCTCGCCCAAATGTGCGTACGCCGCTGCGAGGAAGGCATGAATGAAGAATTGGTCGCCGGCCTTCTGGTACGAACCGACGGCTTCCGCGTACCTTCCAAGCAGGAAGAGGGAGCTGCCCTTCACCTCCCAGAACCATATCGGAGGTAACGGGTCGCGCAAGAGCGCAGTTTCGAGCACGTTCAGCGCCGTCTCGGCCCGTCCGCCGTAGTTGAGCCAGCTTGCGTAATCCCCCGCTATGTTGACGTCCAGCGGGTTCAACGAGCGGGCTCGCTCGAAATGCACTCCCGCATCGCTGTGCTGGCGCATGTGCGTAAGCACCAGTCCCATGCTCTGGTGACAGACGCCATCGCTCCTGTCAAAAGCGAGCGCCGTTTGTGCCGAGTTCCAAGCCTTCTGTAGCGTCCGCKGATCGTTGTCGTACCAAAATCKGCCRACRAGGGCCTGYGCGAGGAAGGCGTGGCCTTGAGCGAACGTCGAATCGAGCTCGACACACTGGGCGAATAGGGGCTCGGACTTGTCCAGTTCATACCGGTAGAAGTGCGCGCGCCCCTGCAGGTAGTAGTCGTATGCATCCCAATCGGCCGGAGGCTTGCGTCTGGTCCTGCTCACCGAATCGGCCTCCGCTTGGCCTTCGACCATCGAGGCGATAAGAGCCGCAACCTCGTCTTGCAATGAGAAGATGTCGTCGAGGGCCCGATCGTACCGTTGGGCCCACAGGTGGGCGCCGGTGGCGACGTCAATCAGCTGTGTGGTGATCCGAATGCGATCACCGAGCTTTCGTACGCTGCCTTCGACAAGGTAGCGAACTCCGAGTTTGCGATGGACTTCCGCAATGTCCAATGCCGCATGGCGAAACTGAAAAGATGAATTGCGCGCGATGACGAGAAGGGAGCGGAACCTGGCCAGCTCCGTAATTATGTCCTCGGTTATGCCGTCGCTGAGATACTGCTGGTTCTGGTCGCCGCTCAAGTTGGCAAAAGGCAGCACCGCAATCGACGGCTTGCCGGCGGGTGGTGCCAGTCCGCGGGATGCGCTCGCCACCGGCTCGACAGTCCCGGTGAAGCGGTAGCCGACGCGGGGCACCGTGGCGATCCACTCGCCGCCTTTATCAGCCGGACCGAGTGCCTTTCTTAGTGCCGCGATCTGGACGGTAAGGTTGCCTTCCTCAACGGCGGTGCCCGGCCAGGCAGCGTCCATCAGCTCGGCCTTGGTCAGGATCTCACCGGGCCGGGCCGTGAGCGCAGCAAGCAGCGTCAGCCCACGATGCCCAAGAGCGATCGGGATCTGCTCTTTGAGGAGCGTCCCAATGTCGGGATCGAGTACGAACGGACCAAAAGCAATGCGAGTGCCCTGCATGTGGGCATACTAGACGTTTCGGAAGTTTTCGGAACAGTTTCGGCGTCGCCTCTAGAGCTCGAAACCGTTGCGACGGTTATCGAGCCAAGGCCTGACCTTTGCCAACACATCAACCTCTTCATGAAGCATGCCAGGCAAGCGTGGCACGGTTCTTGCTCCCACAGCTCCAGGCAATGCCGGGCGCTAAGACGCTGTTTCATATCGACACCGGCGTGTGAGGTTGGAACAATGATGTCGCGTAAGCTTCTGTTCGGGCTTCTGGCAGTGTTCTTGGCCATCGCCCTAGGGGTAGCCTACTTGCCGCCCTCGTGGGGGTTTTTGACTGCGGCTCAAAACAATTCGGTTTTTTGCTCAAGCGCTCCACCAGCCGAGACCTTATCGGCGGCGGCTTCAGTGTCGCGGACTGTGCGACCATGTCCGCCGGCCATCACAAGATCATAGGGAACCACCTCGATGGCGACGAGACTCTGGATCGGAATCGAACAGCCTCATGCAGCGGCATCTTGCAGAGATTGGGTCACAGGACGTCTGGCCGTAATCAATCGGTTGGCATCAGCCTTTCGCGAATTCGTTGCACCGCGCTACCGGCCAGAGCTTCACTATATGCGCGGCCCCGGACCGGCCTGCGCGCGCCGCGTGAGCGCGCGTCTCCTTGCCGGCCGCTCTGCTACACAGACGAAGAGACCCGCGCGGCTTGGCGCTCGCCTGTAGCCAGCGCCATGCGCTGTAAGGCGATGCTGCGTGAAAGGCCTTCATCCTTGTCGAGCCATGGCCCGAAATGGCACGCCGCTCTACTGGGCGGCGATGGTCTCCGGCATAGGCATGCTGCTGATCCGCGTCAGCAGCAGCCATGGCTGGAGTCCGGGCATCTGATGTAGCCCCAAGGGCCATCGGCGCGGACGAATAAAAGCGTCCATCTGGAACCTCTCGCCCTGCCGCGCGTTTCACGGCGTCCCGTCCGTGGACCAGCCCGGATATTTCTCCTGGCGCTGCGATAATCAGGAGCCGTTTCATGTACGACAAGCTGTTTCATTCGCCGGTGGCGCTCACCGTCGGCCTTGGTTTCAAGCGCGAGATCGCCTCGCTGGCCGAGATGCACGATTTCCTGACCAACTGGACGACGTCGCGCCGTGGTCCGCTCTATCGCCATGCCGTCGAGGCGTGTGACCTTGCGCTGGAAGGCTGCATCACCAGGGATGAGGCGCGCCATGCGCTCGTCGACTTCGCGAAAGCCACCGGTATCCTTTGGCCCGAGATCGAGCCGGTCATCGTGGCGCGCGCCGTCGCACGCGGCTATGGCGGCTACGCCGCCTGATTTTTGCGGCCACCTCCCGTCGTGGTGGCCAATTCGGCATCGGTCGCCACAGAAAGCCCGGCCTGGCCCTCCCAGCCGGGCTTTCACTTTGGAGGAAGATCGCGTTTATCCACCGATGATGTTTGCCCGTCGCTGTTGGGGCAATCAACCTTTCGAAGGTGCGCGCCGGCGTGCCGGCTTGGGCCTCGTCGGATCAGGCGCCTGCGCTGACTGYGCGGCAAGGCGCAGCTCTCTCAATCTGGCGGTCTTTGCCTCGCGGGCCGCCCGCTCGGCATCGATCACGATCTGCGATTCACGTTTGGCGCGCTCGTCACGCTGGGTGTCGACTTTTGCACGGTTCATCTGCTGCTACCTCCATCCCGCAGGGGGCGGCGGTTCTGAACGCCGCCTCTTCCGGCTTTGCATGGTGCAGCGTCGCGGCGGGGGCGGCGATTACAAATGATGGTCGGAGAACTTTTGCCATCGATGCCGGGCAGGGCCGTCAGTCGCACCAGCCTGACGAGACGACGAGCGACGCCTCGAAGATCTGGCGCCCGTCCTCGTCGCGTACCTTGACGGTGATCGCGGTGTGGTCGTTTTCGATGATCTCGTCGCGGACGATGTCGGGCAGGATGCGGATCGCTTCGCGCCGCAGGCGTTCGCGCGTTTCGAAGACCTGGCCGTCATCATCGACCGTCAGACCGTCGCCATTGTAGAGGTCAAGATAATATCGAGGCATGGTGGGCTGGACCTCAGGCTGTTGAAATGGCGCGATATTCAACCGACAATTCGCGGGCCCGGCAGTTGTTCCACCAACGGTGGCATTTACCATGGAACAAGCGGGCTCTAACAAATGTTAATGCCTATCAGCGGCCAAAGGCCTAGTGCATCCGAAGCCGCCTTGCTTCCTACAGAAACACGTGGCGATCGGCTGCTGAAGCCCTTTCGCCGGAGGTTGCGGTGCTTGAATCCCTTTACCTGAACCTCGGCCAGCACGACGCCCTGTCCGATGCCGAAAAGGCGCTGCTGGCCGGCGCGATGACCTTCGAACGGCATTTCGCCGTTGGCCAGGACATTGTCGCATCGGGATCGCGGCCGACCTATTCGACGCTGATCCTCGATGGGCTCGCGGCGCGCTACAAGGTGCTGGAGAATGGCGGCCGGCAATTCACCTCATTGCAGGTGCCGGGCGACTTCGTCGATCTCCACGCCTTCCTGCTGAAGACCATGGATCACGGCATCGTCGCTCTGTCGCCCTGTCATGTAATGTTCGCCGATCACGGCCGGCTTCGCACAATCACCGAGCAGGCGCCGCATCTGACCCGGCTGTTGTGGCTCAACACGCTGGTCGACGGCGCCATTCACCGCGAATGGATCGTCGCCATGGGCCGGCGCTCCAAGACCGCGCATCTGGCGCATCTGGTCTGTGAGCTTTTCGTGCGGTTGCAGGTGGTGCAGCGGACCAACGGCATGAGCTTTCATCTGCCGCTTTCGCAAGCAGAGATGGCCGACGTGCTCGGCCTGTCGGTGGTGCACATGAACCGGGTTATCGGCGCCTTGCGCAAGGTTGGGGTCGTCAGCTGGGCAAACCACACGGTGACAATTCTCGATTGGCACCGGCTCCAGGAAATCGCCGAGTTCGATCCGACGTATCTGAGCATGATGCGGGAACCGCGCTAAGGTGTATCGATATTCAGGTGAGGGCGGCCTGCAAACGATGGCTTTCTGCGCTTCCGGTGCTCACGTACTTTGAGTACGCTCCGCTCCGGTTCTCGAAAGCCATCGTTTTCGGCGCGCCCTGACCTGAATCTCGACACACCTTAAGGCCGGTCTGCGCGGCCCCCGATCTTGCAGATTTATGCTGCTTCGGCGGCGACGTTGACAGCCGACTCCGCGATCGTGGTCAGCGCCTGGTCCGTAGCCTTCTCTTCCTTCAGCGTCGCTTCGAGAAGCGTCACGGCTTCGTTCAGGCCGAGTTCACCGGCCCATGTCCGCAGCGTGCCATAGCGCGAGATTTCATAGTGTTCGACTGCTTGCGCGGCGGCCAGCAGGCCGGCATCGAGCGCTGGCGAGCCCTTGTACTCCTCCATGATCTCGGCACCTTCTTCGGTGATGCCCATGATGGCGGCACAGGTCTTGCCGACCGGCTTCTTGCCGATCACGCCGAAGACCTTCTCCAGCCTCGCGACATGGCCTTCGGTTTCGGTGCGATGCTTTTCGAAGGCGGCCTTTAGTTCGGCGCTTTGCGCGGCCTTGGCCATTTTCGGCAGCGTCGCCAAGATCTTCTTTTCGGCGAAATAGATGTCCTTCAGCGTGTCGTGAAACAGGTCGTCGAGCATTTTCTGCTTTGCCATTGTCATCTCCTTCAGGTGGTCCCTCGGGTCGACAATCTCGTATCGGCGGATTTGTTCCGACTGATCCGCATCCCGAAAATCTTTATAAAATTCCTATTTCTTTCCGCCCCGCGCCGTCTCGAACCTTTATGGCGATCGGGTCCATATTCTCCAGGGAACACACAGCTCGGTCGCGCTCATCTGTCGCGACGGGAGTGTTTTCATATGCTTTCGACCTGCCAACCGCAGGTCTGCAATGCGAAGCGCAAATAAAACGAAGATAAGGAACATGCACGATGGATATCGTCGTTGTCGGGCTGGAGATTTTGTTTTTCGCCCTTTCCGTCGCCTACATCAAAGTCTGCGACATTCTTTAAACCGGAGGATCGCAACATGCTTATCGACTATATCCTCGGCGGCGGTGTGACCTTGTTCCTGCTCGCCTACCTGACATACGCCCTCGTTCGCCCAGAACGCTTCTGACGGCAACAGCAAGGCACGGAAAGCTACTTCAATGACATTCAACGGATGGATACAGATCCTCGCCTACTGCGTGGTCGTCGTTCTGCTGGTGAAGCCGCTCGGCGGCTACATGTACCGCGTTTTCAACGGCGACCGCACATTTCTCTCGCCGATCCTCGGGCCCGTCGAACGGGTCCTTTATCGCATTGCAGGAACCAGCGAGCGCGAGGAGCAGCACTGGACGGTTTACGCGGCAGGCATCATGCTCTTCAGCCTGGCCAGTTTCCTCGTGCTTTATGTCCTGCAGCGGCTGCAGGGCGTCCTGCCCTACAATCCGGCCGGGATGCCTGCCGTTGAGCAGACCCTTTCCTTCAACACCGCCGTCAGCTTCGTGACCAACACCAACTGGCAGAACTATGGCGGCGAAAGCACGATGTCCTAYCTCGTGCAGATGGCCGGCCTGACGGTGCAGAACTTCATGTCAGCGGCGGTCGGCATCGCCATCGCGGTGGCGCTGATCCGCGGCTTCGCCCGCGCCTCGGTCAAGTCGATCGGCAATTTCTGGGTCGATATGACCCGCTGCACGCTCTACATCCTGCTGCCGGCCTGCATCGTGCTCACCCTTGTCTATGTCTGGCTCGGCATGCCGCAGACGCTCGGGCCGTATGTCGATGCCACCACGCTCGAAGGCGCCAAGCAGACC
>NZ_JBFUGJ010000089.1:0-19426 GCF_056402975.1 Mesorhizobium sp. P3_A9
GATTCGTGTTCTGGAACGATCTGTTTGGGTGCTGAAATCATGAAGAAATTCGGCCTGGGCATGGTCAATGTTGAGACGCCGTTTACCATGCASGGGGATATGAGTGACGCGAAAGCCACGCACCAGGGTTAAGTAAATACAAATTAACCAGAAGCCTTGCGTGTAGGGAAAATCCGGTTAATACGGTAGGGGAAATTACCGCACGTCCGGTTTTCTCGCCGTGGGGACTACGAGAAAAGGTTATTAAGCCCGATGAAGGCAGCATCCAAGTTTCTGAACGCCGCGTCCGCGGCGGCACTGTCCGCGGCTCTGGTCGTACCAGGTGCTCTCGCAGTGCAATTCGTTGCCACATCGGCGGCCGAAGCCGCTGTCGTAAGCAGGGTGGAGGTGAGCGGCAACCAGCGTGTCGACGCCGACACCATCCGTAACTACATCACCATCAAGCCGGGGAAGGCCTTCTCAAGCTCCGATATCGATGCCGCGGTCAAGGCGCTGTTCGGCACCGGCCTGTTCTCCGATGTCCAGATCAACCAGGTCGGCTCGACGCTGGTGGTCAAGGTTGCCGAATACAAGGTCGTCAACCAGGTGCTGTTCCAGGGCAACAAGAAGATCAAGGACAATGCGCTGCAGATGGGGCTTCAGCTGAAGCCGCGCGGCACGTTTTCACAAGCGACGCTCGATTCCGACGCTGAAGCGATCAAGTCTGCCTACAGGCGTATCGGCCGCGACGATGCCGGTGTGACCACACAGGTCATGGATCTCGGTGACAACCGCGTGAATGTGGTTTTCAAGATCACCGAAGGCGACCGCACGCAGATCGCGGCGATCAATTTCGTCGGCAACAGTGCATATTCGAGCCGCCGCCTGTCGGACGTGATCAACACCAAGCGCTCGTCCTGGATTTCGTTCGTCCTGCGCGATGACGTCTATGATGAGGACAAGCTACGCGCCGACCAGGAGCTGCTGCGCCGGTTCTACTACAATCACGGCTACGCCGATTTCCAGGTCGTGTCGGCTGTTGGCGAACTCGACAATGCGACGAACAAGTACACCGTCACCATCACCGTCCAGGAAGGTGAGCGTTATAATTTCGGCGATATCAGCGTCGAAAGCACAATCCCGGAAGTCGATTCGAAATCGCTGGAATCAGTGATCGAGACCCGCAAGGGCGACGTCTACAACGCCAAGAATGTCGAGGACTCGATTATTGCCCTGACCGAGAAGGTGGCCGGTTCCGGTTACGCCTTCGCGCAGGTGACGCCGCGCGGCGATCGCAACTTCGAGAACCATACGATTTCGGTGGTCTATACGGTCGATCAGGGCACCAAGGCCTATATCGAACGCATCGAAATCCGCGGCAACGATCGTACGCGCGACTATGTCATCCGCCGCGAATTCGATGTCAGCGAAGGCGATGCGTTCAACCAGGTGCTCGTCCAGCGCGCGAAGAAGCGCCTGGAAGACCTCAATTACTTTGAAAAAGTCGACATCTCCACGGTGCCTGGCTCGCAGCCCGACCAGGTCGTGCTGGTGGTCGACGTGGTCGAGAAGTCGACGGGTGAATTCTCTGTTGGCGCCGGCTATTCGACYGGTGGCGAYRCGGCGGGCCCRTCCGTCGAAGGATCGATCACYGAGCGTAACTTCCTCGGCCGTGGCCAGTWCATCAAGCTSTCGGCCGGTGGCGGTAAGAACTCGCGCGACTACAGCCTGTCCTTCACCGAGCCTTATTTCCTTGGGCGGCGCATCTCCGCCGGCTTCGACATCTTCAAGTCGACGCGGGAGTACAACAACAACTACGATAGCGATACCACAGGCGCGACGATCCGCTTCGGGCTGCCGATCACCAACAGCATCACGACCCAGCTGGCGTACAATATCTCGCAAGAGAAGTATTCGGTTGACGACAGTTGCGACCCCACCGATGTCCTCCCGCAAGGCACCTGCAACATTTCCCAGGCGGTTCTGGATGGCATCGCGCAGAGCCCCTGGATCAAGTCCTCGGTCAGCCTGGGGTTGGTCTACAACACCATCGACGACATGAAGAACCCGCATGAGGGCATCTATGCCAACACGACCGTTGAGGTTGCGGGCCTCGGTGGCGATGCCAAGTTCGTGAAGATCACTGGGCGCGGCAGCATCTATCAGACGCTGTCCGAGCAGCTTGAYCTTGTCGGTCTCCTTTCGGGCGGCGCCGGTCATGTCGAGGGTTACGGCAATGACGGCGATCTGCGCATCTTCGATCACTTCCAGAGCACCGATCGCATGATCCGCGGCTTTGCTTATGGTGGTATCGGYCCGGTCGCTTCCGGCACCAGCGGCGATCATCTCGGCGGCACTACTTATTTCAACGCTTCGGCGGAAGCGCAGTTCCCGCTGCCKGTKGTYCCGGARAGCTTCGGCYTGCGYGGCGCGGTGTTCGCCGACGCGGCGACGCTCTACGGCAACAAGATCGCCGATCAGGCACTGGTCGATCAGTCGTCGACCGGCTTGCAGTTGCGCGCCTCGGTCGGTGTCGGCCTGATGTGGGCTTCGCCGTTCGGCCCGATCCGTATCGACTATGCGATCCCGGTCAAGAAGGAAGCGAGCGACGACGTGCAGGAATTCAACTTCGGCATATCGACCCGCTTCTGATCGGCGGCCAACGATGCTCCCGGATTTTTTGGATTCGGGAGAAATGTTCCGACCTAGCTGGATATAGCTTCTGGAATGACCGATCCGGTGTTCTTCGCGCCATCACGCCGGTATACGGCGGCCGAAGTCGCGAATCTGACCGGCTCGGTGCTTGTCGATTCCGGCCACTCCGACGTTTCGATCTCGGCACTGGCACCGGCCAACGAAGGCGGTGCCAATGCGCTCGTCTTCGTCGACGGCARGCGCAACTCCGCGCTGATGCCGTCGCTGCGGGCCGCCGCGGTCCTTTGCCCTGCGGAATTCGCCAACAAGGCGCCGGCTGGGGTTGCTGTCCTGACACATCCGCGGCCGCAACAGGCATTCGCACTGGTCGGTCGGCTGCTGTTCCCCACAGCCGCCACGCCGGGGCCAATGACCGGTGAAACCGGTGTTTCGCCGCATGCCCATGTCGATCCGACCGCGCATGTCGAAGCCGGCGCCATCATCGAGGCCGGCGTGGTCATCGGGCCGGGCGTCTCGATCGGCAGCGGCACCGTCATCGCGCCCAACGCGGTCATTGGACAGTTCTGCCAGATCGGCCGCGACGGCTATATCGGCCCGGGTACCAGTATCCAGTATGCGTTGATCGGCAACCGGGTCATCATCCATGGCGGCGCCAGGATCGGCCAGGACGGCTTCGGCTTTGTTGGCGGCGCCAAGGGACCGGAACGCGTTCCCCAGATCGGACGGGTTGTCATCCAGGACGATGTCGAGATCGGTTCCAATTCCACCGTCGACCGGGGCGCCATGTCGGATACGATCATCGGCCAGGGCACCAAGATCGACAATCTCGTGCAGATCGCCCATAACGTCCGCATCGGTCGCAATTGCATAGTTGCCGGGCTTTCAGGTATTTCCGGTTCCGTGGTCGTGGGCGACAATGTCACGATGGGCGGCGGTGTCGGGCTTGCGGATCACTTGACCATCGGCTCAGGAGCCAAGCTTGCCGCCAGAAGTGGATTTATGAGCAATGTCCCTGCCGGCGAGATATGGGGCGGTTATCCGGCACAGCCGATGGCGGAAGCCATGCGAGAGATAGCCATGTTGCGCACGATGGCCAGGGCACGCAAGCAGGGCAAGGACAATGGCTGATATGGTGGCGGCGACGACGCTGGAAGCGGTCGACATAATGGGGCTGATGAAGCTTCTGCCGCACCGCTATCCCTTCCTGATGATCGACCGCATCGTCGACATCGATGGTGACAATTCTGCCGTCGGCATCAAGAACGTCACCATCAATGAGCCGCATTTTCAGGGCCACTTCCCTGAGCAGCCGGTGATGCCGGGCGTGCTGATCGTCGAGGCCATGGCGCAGACGGCAGGCGCCATTTGCATCCGCAGCCTTGGGGCGTCGAAACCGTCGCTGGTCTATTTCCTGACCATCGACAACGCCAAATTCCGCAAACCGGTCGTTCCCGGCGACCAGTTGAAAATCCATGTCAAGAAAATCAAGAAGCGCGGCAACCTGCTCAAATTCGCCTGCGAAGCCCTGGTCGATGGCGCCAAGGCGGCAGAGGCCGAGATTTCAGCCATGATGGTCACCAGCGACTGACGATCGAGTGCTYATGAAAATCMAGACWTCAATCCATCCTTCSKCSGTYRTGGARGAAGGCGCTCAAATCGGCSAAGGYGYSCGCATMGGGCCGTTCTGYCAYATCAGYGCCGAYGCCGTGATCGGCGATSGYGTYGAACTGGTCAGCCAYGTCTCKGTSATGGGCGCGACCACYATCGGCGCCTCGACCAAGGTCTATCCGATGGCGACATTGGGGGCGCCGCCGCAGAACACCAAGCACAAGGGCGGCCGCACGACGCTGGTCATCGGCGCCAACTGCACCATCCGTGAAGGCGTGACCATGCATGTCGGCACCGACAGCAGCCGCGGCGAGACGACGGTGGGCGATAACGGCAATTTCCTTGCCTACGCCCACATCGCCCATGATTGCGTCGTCGGCAACAATGCCACCTTCGCCAATGGCGCGACGCTGGGCGGCCACTGCGAAGTCGGCAACAATGTCTATATTGGCGGCCTCAGCGCCGTTCATCAATTTGTGCGCATTGGCGACAACGCTTTCCTCGGCGGATGCTCGGCGTTTGTCGGCGATGTCATCCCCTATGCCATCGCCGTCGGCAACCGAGCCAGCCTGCGCGGCCTGAACATCATCGGCCTGAAGCGAGCTGGTCTGCCACGCGCGGAAATCTACCTGCTTCGCAAAGCCTACAGGACGATTTTCGACCGCTCCCGCACCGTCGGCGAGAACATCGAGCTCGCCAAGGCCGAGTTCGGCTCGTCGCCGACCGCCATGAAGATCATCGATTTCATCTCCAGTCGCGGCAAGCGGCATTATGCGGTGCCATCGCTCAAAGGCGGCGATGGCGACGATGTCGATGACGAAGACTGAGGCTGCGACGGCTGGTCTTGATCTCCCGCCAGGTGCCAGGGTCGGCATCATCGCCGGCGGTGGCAGTCTTCCGGTCGAAGTCGCGGCTGGCTCGGCCGGGCAGGGTTATGCGCCCTTCATCGTCCTCATGGAAGGCGAAGCCGACCGTCTGCCGGAATTGTGCCGGTATGAGCATGAGACCCTTGCCCTGGAGGCGATCGGCTCGCTTGTTCCATTGCTCAAACGCCACCGGATTACCCATCTGGTGCTTGCCGGCGAGATCAAGCGCCGGCCAAGGCTGACGCATCTGCGCCCAAGCCTGAGCTTGCTCGCCGTGATACCTCTTGTCGTCATGGCGCTGGCACGCGGCGACGATGGCCTGTTGAAGGTGCTGGCGCGCGGTCTCGAGGCCCGGGGGATAAAGGTCATGGGTGCCCACGAAATCGTGCCGAATCTTGTCGCTGCCGAAGGGGTCCTGACCAAGGCCGTGCCACAGAAATCGGACCGGCGCGACATCGAAGCAGGCTTTGCGGCGGCGAAGGCCATCGGGGCGCTGGACATCGGCCAGGCGGCTATAGCGGTGGGCGGCCGCGTCATCGCGCTGGAAGGCATCGAGGGAACGGCAGGATTGCTCGACCGTACAAAACTGTTGCGAGGCCACGGCCGTATCGCAGGCAAGACCCGCGGCGTGCTGGTCAAATGCGCCAAGCCGGGCCAGGAACTGCGCGCGGACCTTCCGTCCATAGGACCGCAGACGGTCGAATCGGCGCATGCGGCCGGGCTCGCCGGCATTGCCGTCGAAGCGGGACGCTCACTGATCCTCGAAGGTCCCGCAACCCTGGCGCGCGCCAATGAGCTTGGTCTGTTCATCATCGGTCTGGCCGCAGCGGAGCCGGCGCATGGCTGACAAGGCGCTGAAATTCGCGATCGTTGCCGGTGAAGAATCAGGCGATCTGCTTGGCGCCGACATCGTGCGTTCGCTCCGCCAGGCAACCGGCCGCGAGGTGCGGCTCGTCGGCCTCGGCGGCCGGCATCTCAGTGAATTGGGCCTGGTGTCGCCCTTTGATGCCGGCGAGATCGCGCTGATGGGTTTCAGTGCCGTTCTGCGTGATCTGCCGCGCCTTTTCAGGCGAATCGGCCAGCTGGCCAAAACCATCGCTGAGGAAAAGCCGGATTGCCTGGTCACCATCGACAGTCCGGACTTCTCCTTGCGCGTCGCCAGGAAGGTGCGGGCGGCCAATCCGTCGATACCGATCATCCATTATGTCTGCCCGAGCGTCTGGGCCTGGCGGCCGGGCAGGGCGGTGGCGATGAAACCCTATGTCGACCATATCCTCTGCATCCTGCCGTTCGAGGTGAAAGAACTCGAAAGGCTGGGCGGCCCGCCCGGCACCTATGTCGGGCACCGCCTGACGCATGATGCGGGTGTGCTTGCCGCAGGGAAGGCGCAGGCTTTGCCGCGCGATCTTGCCCAGGACCGTATCAAGACATTGCTTGTCCTGCCCGGCTCGCGGCGCAGCGAGGTGCGGCGGCTGGTTGATACGTTCGGCGAGACTGTGTCGATGCTGCGCGCGCGGGGGCATCGCCTGCGGCTGCTTTTGCCGACGGTTCCCCATGTCGCCGACCTCGTCAAATCCTCGGTCAACCGGTGGGATGAAAAGCCCGAAATCCTCGTTGATCCGCAACGCAAATGGCAGGCTTTCGGCAAGGCCGATGCCGCGTTGATCGCGTCGGGGACCGTGTCGCTGGAACTGGCGCTGGCCGGTGTGCCGATGGTCTCGTGCTACAGGCTCGATCCAATCGCCCGTGCCGTTGCGCCCTATTTCGTTTCCGTCTGGTCGGCGCTGCTGCCCAACCTGATCTCGGATCGCGCTTTGATCCCGGAGTTCTACAACGAGTACGTCAAGCCGAACAATCTGGCGCGCCAGTTGGAAGCGCTGTTCGCCGACACGGGCATGCGCGCCTGGCAGAAAGACGGATTTGCCGAGATTGCACGGCGCATGGCGACGGGCAAACCGTCGGGCGAGATCGCGGCGGGCGTCGTGCTGCGTCATATAAAAAAGGCGCCCTGACAGGCGCCTTTTTTCGGTCAAGACAGCTTTGATCAGCGCTTGGCGATCGGCACGTAGTCACGCTCCGGCGCACCTGTGTAGAGCTGCCGCGGGCGGCCGATCTTCTGGCGCGGGTCCTCGATCATCTCCTTCCACTGCGCGATCCAGCCGACGGTGCGGGCGACCGCGAACAGCACGGTGAACATGGTGGTGGGGAAGCCCAGCGCCTTCAGCGTGATGCCGGAATAGAAGTCGACATTCGGATAGAGCTTCTTCTCTATGAAATAGGGATCGGTTAGCGCGATCTTTTCCAGCTCCATGGCGATGTCGAGCAACGGATCGTCCTTGATGCCGAGCTCGCCCAGCACCTCGTGCGCCGTCTTCTGCATGATTTTCGCACGCGGATCGTAGTTCTTGTAGACGCGGTGGCCAAAGCCCATCAGCCGGAACGGATCGTTCTTGTCCTTGGCGCGGGCGATGAACTCCGGGATGTGATCGACATGGCCGATCTCGCCCAGCATGTTGAGCGCCGCTTCATTGGCGCCGCCATGGGCCGGGCCCCACAGGCAAGCGATGCCGGCGGCGATGCAGGCGAACGGGTTGGCGCCCGAGGAGCCGGCGAGACGAACGGTCGAGGTCGAGGCGTTCTGCTCGTGATCGGCGTGCAGGATGAAGATGCGCTCCATGGCGCGCGCCAGCACCGGGTTGATCTTGTACTCCTCGCACGGCACGGCGAAGCACATATGCAGGAAGTTTGCCGCGAAACCGAGATCGTTCTTGGGGTAAATGAAGGGCTGGCCGATGTGGTACTTGTAGGCCATGGCTGCGATCGTCGGCATCTTGGCGATGAGCCGCATGGAGGCGACCATGCGCTGGTACGGGTCGGAAATGTCGGTGGAGTCGTGATAGAAGGCCGACAGCGCGCCAACCACGCCGCACATCACGGCCATTGGGTGGGCGTCGCGGCGGAAACCGGTGAAGAAGCGCGACATCTGCTCATGCACCATGGTGTGGCGCGTCACYCGGTARTCGAAATCGTCCTTCTGCGCCTTGGTCGGCAGTTCRCCRTAGAGCAGSAGRTAGCAGACTTCGAGGAAGTCGCCGTGYTCRGCCAGCTGGTCGATCGGATAGCCGCGGTGGAGAAGAATGCCGGCATCGCCGTCAATGAAGGTGATTTCGGACTCGCAGCTTGCGGTCGAGGTGAAGCCGGGGTCGTAGGTRAAGGCGCCGGTCGTGCTGTAGAGCGAGGCGATGTCGATGACGTCTGGCCCGACGGAGCCGCTTCGCACCTTGAATTCATGGGTCTTGCCGGCGAATTCAAGCGTGGCGATAGCCTCTTGGTTCGCGCCGCCCACATCCAGTTTTTTCGCAGCTTCGGTCATTGCAAACTCCTTCTTGTTTCCTCATGCCGGCAAAGGCAAATTCTGCAGAGCGACACGTCGAAATCACCGCAATGCGCGTATTCGCCACCGCATTTTAGGAGGTGCGTGCCAGATTGGGCCAGAGCCTAATGTTGCACTGCGAAACGYRCCTTTCAATGCCAATCTTCTTGGGCCAGATYKCTCCTAATCGATTTGATCSGCKATGCGCGCCAGGCTCTCCTCGCGCCCAAGCACGGCAAGCACGTCGAACACGCCCGGCGAAGTGCTTTTGCCGGTGAGSGCGGCCCGCAATGGCTGGGCCACRGCGCCRAGCTTGTGGCCWCCRGCCAACGCATAGTCGCGGATCGCGGCTTCTGCCGCGGCAGCCGTCCAGTCACCTGAAAGCGCGTTCAAAGCTTCGTGAGCGCCACGCAGGATCTTGCGGGCATCGTCATTGAGCAGGAGTGCCGCCTTGTCGTCGATCGGCAGCGGGCGCGTGGCAAACAGGAAGGCGGCGCCATCGACAAGCTCGACCAGCGTCTTGGCGCGCTCTTTCAGGCCTGGAAGGGCTGCCAGCAACTGCGCCTTGTTCCTGTCGTCGAGGCGCGCGGCGATTGCCGGGCCACCTTCGAGATAGGGCAAGGTTGCGATGAAGATGTCGAACAGTTCGGCATCGGCCATGCGGCGCATATGCGCGCCGTTGATCGCCTCCAGCTTGGCGAAGTCGAAGCGGGCCGCGCCCTTGTTGACGTCGCCGATGTCGAACCAGGAGACCATRTCCTTGATCGACATGATCTCGTCATCGCCATGGCTCCAGCCGAGSCGCGCCAGRTARTTGAGCAGCGCTTCCGGCAGGTAGCCCATGGCGCGATAGGCCTCGACGCCGAGCGCGCCGTGGCGCTTCGACAGCTTGGCACCGTCGGCGCCATGGATCAGCGGGATGTGCGACATCGACGGCACGTCCCAGCTCATGGCGTTGTAGATCACGGTCTGGCGGGCGGCATTGGTCAGGTGGTCGTCGCCGCGGATGATGTGCGTGACACCCATGTCGTGATCATCGACGACGACGGCATGCATGTAGGTCGGGTTGCCGTCCGAACGCAGGATGATGAAATCGTCGAGATCCTTGTTGGGGAAGCGCACCTCGCCCTGGACGCGGTCGTGCACGACCGTTTCGCCTTCGGTCGGCGCCTTGACGCGGATGGCGCCCTTGACGCCGGGCGGTGCCTCGGATGGATCGCGATCGCGCCACTGGCCATTGTAGCGCGGCGGCAGGCCCTTGGCCCGGGCCGCCTCGCGCATGGCCTCCAACTCGGCAGGTGTCTCGTAGCTGTAATAGGCCTTGCCCAGGTGCACGAGTTCCTCGGCGACCTCGCGGTGGCGCGGGGCGCGCTCGAACTGCGATATCGCCTCACCGTCCCAGGAAAGCCCAAGCCAGGTCAGCCCGTCCAGAATGGCCTGGGTAGCCGCCTCGTTGAAGCGTTCGCGGTCGGTATCCTCGATGCGCAGCACCATCGTGCCGCCGGTGTGCTTGGCATAGAGCCAGTTGAACAACGCCGTGCGCGCGCCACCAATGTGCAGATAGCCGGTGGGCGAGGGGGCAAAACGGGTGACGACCTTGTCGGACATGGAACTCTCGGAAACCATCTGAAGCGGGGTGCGGCTGCGCGGGCTTTCGCGCGCCCGGCGTTCATGTAGCATAGGGCGTCAGGGGTGCAAGGGGCAGACCCGATGGCTGGACGAGGCCGGGGCTCGGAACGGGGCGAGGACGCCAGTGTTGGCGTCAGCGAACGATCCCTGTTTGCAACGCCCCTGGCGACCCCACTGCCATCGCCTCTTGTGCCGGTGCCCGGCAGCCCGCCATTGCAGGCGGATATCCCAGCGCCATTTCCGTCGCCTGCCTCGGGCAGGATTGTGCGTGTGCGCCGGCAACTGGGCCGGATTTCACTGCCTCGTCTGCGCCACAGCGTGGCGGCAGCAGCAGAGCTGGAGCTTGACCGAGGCATCGCCTTCCTGCTGGTGCCGGTCTGTCTGGCCGCGGGAGCGATCGGCTATTATTCGCTGGCAGTGGAGCCTGACTTTGCCAGGCCTGTCGCGGTCGTCGTGCTGATGGCGATCTGCGCGCTTGTTTCGCGCTCCTGGCCCAAAACCCATCTGGGCTTTATGGCGGCATTGTTGTGTGCGCTTGGCCTGCTCGCCGCCAAGGTCGAGACATGGCGAGTAGGCACCCAGATACTGGGTTCGGAAATATCGACGCAACTGACCGGCCGCGTCGTCACACTGGAGCAGATGGAGACCGGCCGCATTCGGCTGACCATCGACGTGACGTCGACCGCCCGGCCGAAACTGCGCTATGCGCCGGAAAGGGTCCGGCTTTCGGCGCGCAATATCCCGGCGGACATGACTGCCGGCTCCCTGGTTACCGGCTACGCCAAACTGTTGCCGCCGACCGGTCCGGTGCGGCCGGACAGCTATGATTTCTCCTTCGACAGCTATTTCGCCGGCATCGGCGGCAGCGGCTTCTTTCTCGGCAACCCAAAACTTGTCGCCGCCGATGACGGCGAGATACCGCTCTCGGCCCGTCTTTTTTCAGGGATAGAAAATGCCCGTGAAGCCATCGCCGACCATATCAGGGCCACTGTCGGCGGTGCTGAAGGTGAGATCGCGGCAGCGCTGATCGTCGGTGTCCGCGCGGGCATTCCCGATGAAATCAACGAAGCGATGCGGCGCACCGGCATCTATCACATTATCTCGATTTCCGGACTGCACATGGCGCTGGTCGCCGGCACCATCATGGGGCTGCTGCGCGGCGCCTTCGCGCTGTTTCCGGATTTTTCCGCGCGGCGGCCGGTGAAGAAATATGCGGCTGCCGCCGCACTGTTCTCGATCGCCGCCTATCTCGTCATTTCTGGCGTCGTCGTTGCCGCCGAACGCAGCTTCATCATGCTTGCGGTGATGCTGATTGCCGTCCTGTTCGATCGCGCGGCGCTGACCATGCGCAATCTGGCGATCTCGGCGATTGCCGTCATCGTGGTGTCGCCGCACGAAGTGGTGGGCCCGAGCTTCCAGATGTCGTTCGCCGCCACGGCTGCGCTGGTTGGCGCCTATGCCGGTTGGGCGGATCACCATGCGGGAAAGGCAAGACCGCCACCGCCAAAGCGGTCCCTGCCGAGCTTTCTCACGCGAAAATTCCTGCTGGCGACGGGCGGATTGGCCATGACCTCCATCATCGCCGGCTGCGCCACGGCGCTGTTTGCCATCTGGCATTTCCAGCGTGTGTCGCCGCTCAGCCTGTTCGCCAATCTGGCCGTCATGCCGATCGTGTCGGTCGTGATGTTCCTGGCCGTTGCCAGCGCGTTGCTGATGCCGTTCGGATTGGATGCGCCATCGCTTTACCTGATGGGCAAGGGTCTCACGGCGATGATCGCGATATCGGCGTGGATATCGGAACGCTCACCGGTCGATGCGGTCGGGCTGATCTCGCAGCAATCCGTCCTGCTGGTGACCGTCGCCCTGGTCATCGCGACGATGGCGACGACCTGGCTGCGGCTTGCAGCGCTGCCATTCGCGCTTGCCGGCCTGTTGACGGTGTCCGATACACGCACGCCGGATGTGCTGATCTCGGAAGATGCGCGGCTGGTCGCGCTGCCGATCGGCGGTGGAGAACTCGCGGTCAGCCGGGCTCGTCCGAACGAATTCACCGTCGACAATTGGAAACGCGCGCTGACGTCCGAAACCATCGTCGTGCCGGAGATGTTCAGCAAGGCGGATGGGCAATTCGACATTGCCGATGCCGTCGATCTGCCGCTGGGAGCGCCGTTCTATTGCACGGACGGCGTCTGTCTCGCCAGGCACCCGTCCGGCGCGATCATCGCGCATGTCGAAGACCGCAAGGACACATGGAAAGCCTGCGGTTTCGCCGATTTGATCGTCGTCAATGACGCGACCGGCTACGACGCCTGCCACAATCCCCTGGTTCTCGTCGTCACCAAACGGCAACTCGCCCGCAAGGGCAGTGCTGCCGTCTTCTTCGACCGTCAATCGGCGACCGGTCCGCCAACCGTCAACTTCTCGGTGGACACACCATATCGGCCCTGGCACGCACAGCGAAAATATTCACGCGAGGCGAGGGGGCTGGCGCCCTGGCGCAAGCCCGAAAAGCCGGCCGCTCCTGCTCAGTAGCGCCGGATCAGCCCGACGAGCTTGCCTTGTACCTTGACCCTGTCGGGGCCGAAGATACGCGTCTCGTAGGCCGGGTTGGCGGCTTCAAGGGCGATCGAGGCGCCCTTGCGGCGAAAGCGCTTCAGCGTCGCTTCCTCTTCATCCACGAGCGCCACGATGATCTCGCCAGGCTGGGCGGTATCGGCGTTGCGGATGATGACGGTGTCGCCATCGAAGATGCCGGCCTCGATCATCGAGTCGCCCTTGACCTCCAGCGCATAGTGCTCGCCACCCATGATCATGTCCGGCGGCACAGAGATCGAATGCGTCTGATGCTGGATGGCATCGATCGGCACACCGGCGGCGATGCGCCCCATCACCGGGATCGACACGGCGGAAACCGCATCGTCATCATTGCCAGCCGAGGGCAAGCGCGACGGCGCCGACTTGATCTGGCGGCCAAGGCCACCTTGACCAAGACTGCCCTGGATGACGCTCGGCGAGAATTTCTTTGCCGCGTTGAGGCCGGGCGCGATTGAATCCGGCAGCCGCAGAACTTCCAGCGCGCGCGCCCGATTGGGCAGCCGGCGGATGAAACCGCGTTCCTCCAGCGCCGTGATCAGGCGATGGATCCCTGACTTGGAGGCGAGATCAAGTGCTTCCTTCATCTCGTCGAAGGAGGGCGGAATGCCGCTTTCCTTCAGCCGTTCATGAATGAACATCAAGAGTTCATGTTGCTTACGCGTCAGCATGGCAGCCCCCAAGGCTTGAACAAAAGGTCTGAACCAGAATCGAAAAACAAACCCAGAACAAACACTATCTGTTCCAGTTGTGTTCTGCAACCGTTTAAAGTTTAGTGAATTTGTTAAGACGGCTGAAATTATTTGGCGCCCGGCAGCGGGCCGTGTTCGAAGCCTGCCTGCCGCAGCGGGGCGCTCTCTGGCTTTGAAATTGTTATGGTTAATGGCCTGTGGCCTATCCTAGTCGGCGGTCTGGCATCAGTTGCCGATAAGGCTCGATGAGCGTGTTTCTCCCTTTCACCGATCATTGGCCTGCCGTGAACGAAACGAAGCCAAAATGCCAACTTTACCGAGAAATTGCCACACTGGCTTTGGTCCACGATCCTCGTTGCGCTACCGTTTGTTTATGCTGCCGTCGCCGGCATGGACATAGACATGCAGCGTATAGCCGATGTGAGCGATCATCAGGTTTTTCGCGCGCCCGATGTTGCGATCCAGTGCCGCCTCCATGAGCGCGGTGTGGTGTTCGATTGCGACCGCCTGGCGCAACGCTTCCACGGCTTCCTCATAACCATGCTGCAGGCCGGCGGCCGCCCGCAGCGTTGGCGCCAGGCCGAGAAAACGGTGATGGCGACGCAACTGATCCACGATCGTGGAATGGAAGGTCAGCAGCCAGGGCGATGCTGCCGCGCTGAGCAGGGCCGCGTGGAAAGCCTCGTGCTTTTCATCCCATTCGTCGACCACCGCGTCGGATGGATCGTCGACCGCGGTCTTGCAGCGCGACAGCCGGTAATGCGCAGCGACGACGGTGTTTTCCCAATCGTGGCCACCTTTTTCGATCGATTCCTGGAGCAGTGGCAGCTCGACGACACACCTGGCGCGCGACAGGTCTTCCAATTCGATGCGCGAAACCGGAGCGACGGCAAAGCCACGATTGCTGATGGACGTCACCAGGCGCTCGGCCTCCAGTCGCGACAGCGCTTCGCGCAATGGTGTCCAGCCAATGCCATAGCTGTTACGCAGCGCGCTGAGCTTGAGCGGCGCGCCGGGCCGCAGACGGGTCGTGAGGATATCGCGACGCAGCAGCCTGTAGGCCGCTTCCGTCTTCGAGAGTCCTTCGTCCAGCATCGATGTCCCATCCTTAGACTGCCACGCCAACGATTATATATGAAAGCCTTCTTTGGCGTAAATTATATATAATGTTTGACAGGATCTGGCCGACTGCCCATGATCGGCCAGCCGATTTCACCTGAAGTGTTCATCTGGGCGCGCCTATGCGCGAAGGGCAATCGATCATGAATGCAACGCTCGATCTCGCAGCAGTCGAAGCCATGGATGCGGCGGATCCGCTGCGCGCCATGCGCGACCGGTTCATTTTGCCGGAAGGCGTGATCTATCTCGACGGCAATTCGCTGGGCGCCGCAGCGCCCGCCGTCTTCAACGAGCTGCAGAAGGCMGCGACCSAGGAATGGGCGCAMGACCTSATYCGCGCCTGGAACACSGCCGGCTGGTTCGATATGCCGSTCGMRCTYGGCGACCAGCTGGGGCGCCTGATCGGAGCGGCGGCGGGCCAGACGGTGGTCTGCGATACGACGTCGATCAACATCTACAAGGTGCTGCATGCCGCACTCAACATGCGGCCGGACCGCTCGGTCATCGTCGCCGAGGGCGACAGTTTTCCAACCGATCTCTATATGGCCGAGGGCGTGGCCTCGACGCGACCGGGCACGATGCTCCGGCTCGAGGGCGTCGATGCACCGACCATTGAAGAGCTGATCGACGAGCGCGTCGCGGTCATCCTCGTCAACCACGTCAACTACAAATCCGGGCAGCTGCGCGACATGGCCGCGCTGACGCGCAAGGCCCACCAGGCCGGCGCGCTGATTGTTTGGGATCTCTGCCACACCGCCGGTGCCTTGCCGGTCGAGCTCGATGCAGCGAATGCCGATTTCGCCATTGGCTGCAGCTACAAATATCTAAACGGAGGTCCGGGCGCACCCGCCTTCATCTATGCTGCAAAGCGTCATCACGATGATGTCCATCAGCCGCTGAGCGGTTGGTGGGGCCATGCGCGGCCCTTCGCTTTTGAACGAAGCTATGCGGCCGGCAGCGGCATTCGGCGGTTTCTGTGCGGCACGCAGCCCGTGCTGTCGATGCGGGCGCTGAAGGGCGCGCTGGATATCTGGGACGAGGTCGATATGGCCGCGGTGCGCAAGAAGAGCATCGCCTTGACCGACCTGTTCATCCAGCTCGTCGAAACCAGATGCGGCGCCTACGGCCTTGAACTCGAAAGCCCGCGCGACGGCAATGCGCGCGGCAGCCAGGTGTCGTTCCTGCACCCGCATGGCTACCAGGTGATGCGAGCCCTGATCGAGCGCGGTGTGATCGGTGATTTCCGCGCACCCTCGACCATCCGCTTCGGCTTCACGCCGCTTTATGTCGGCTACAGGGACGTCTGGCAGGCGGTCGAGGTGCTGGAAGACATCCTGCGCACCGGCGCCTGGCAGGACGCCCGCTTCGCCGTCAAGACGGCGGTGACCTGAGAGATTAAAGCCGGGTGCGGACCGTCCACAGTTCCGGAAACAGCACGACCTCGAGCATCTTCTTCAGATAGGACGCGCCTGATGTGCCGCCGGTGCCGCGCTTCAGGCCGATGATGCGCTCGACCGTGGTGACGTGGTTGAAGCGCCAGCGGCGGAAATAATCCTCGAAATCGACCAGTTTTTCGGCCAGCTCGTAGAACATCCAGTAGCGCTGCGGGTCGCGATAAACGGTCTGCCAGGCGACCAGGACTTCTTCGTTCTCGGTGCGCGTCTCACGCCAGTCCGTGCGCCTGGCATCGGCGCCGATGTCGAACCCGTTGCGTGCCAAAAGCAGTAGTGCTTCATCGTAAAGCGACGGTTCCGCCAGGATCGCCTCCAGCTTGCCGCTCAGGTCCGGCCGATGCTTGTGCGGCCCGAGCATTGCGAGGTTGCGGTTGCCGGCCATGAACTCGATGGCACGGTATTGCCAGGACTGGAAGCCGGAGGATTGGCCAAGCGCGTCGCGGAATTCGGTGTATTCGCTTGGCGTCATCGTGCGCAGCACGTCCCAGGCATTGTTCAACTGCTCGAAAATGCGGGCGACGCGCGACAGCATCTTGAAGCTCGGCTCGAGCCGATCGGCGCGAATGGAACGGATCGCAGCGCCGATCTCGTGCAGAGCGAGCTTCATCCAGAGTTCCGATGTCTGGTGCTGGATGATGAACAGCATCTCGTCATGCGCCGACGACAGCGGCGTTTGTGCTTCCAGGACTTTTTCCAGGTGCAGATAGTCGCTGTAGGACATGCGCTCCTTGAACGACATCTGTGCGCCTTCGGACGCTGGATCGTAGGGCTCGCTCAATTGATTTTCTCCGTGCGCAGCCGGAAGCGCTGGATCTTGCCGGTCTGGGTCTTGGGCAGGGCGGTGATGAATTTTACCGAGCGCGGATATTTGTAGGGCGCGATCGTTGTCTTGACGTGGTCCTGCAGGCGTTTGACGGTCAGCGCGTCTGGCGCCACGCCCTGCACCAGCACGACATGCGCCTCGACGATCTGGCCGCGTTCGCCGTCCTCGGCGCCGATGACAGCGCATTCGGCGACATCGGGATGCGACAGCAGTGCTGCCTCGACCTCCGGCCCGGCAATGTTGTAGCCGGCGCTGACGATCATGTCGTCGGAGCGGGCGGCGAAGTGGAAGAAGCCGTCCTCGTCCTGGGTAAACGTGTCGCCGGTGAGGTTCCAGCCGTCGCGCACATACTCCTTCTGCCTGTCGTCGGCCATGTAGCGGCAGCCGGTCGGGCCGCGCACCGCCAGCCGTCCAGTCTCGCCGCGCGGCACCTCGCGCATCTCATCGTCGACGATGCGCGCCTCATAGCCGCCGACTGGTTTGCCGGTCGACGCAGGCTTCATGTCGYCAAAACGGTTGGAGATGAAGATGTGCAGCATTTCGGTGGCGCCGATGCCGTCGAGGATCGGCTTGCCRGTCTTTCGCGTCCACTCTTCGAAGACCGGAGCCAGCAATGTCTCGCCGGCCGAGACGGCAACGCGCAGCGATGACAAATCGGCGCCTTCATCCATGGCCTTCAGCATGGCGCGGTAGGCGGTCGGCGCGGTGAAGGAGACGGTCGCTTTGTAGGTCTCGATGATATGGATCATGTTGGGTGGCGTCGCCTGTTCCAGCAGTGTCGCTGCTGCACCGAAGCGCAGGGGAAAGATGGCGAGGCCGCCTAGGCCGAAGGTGAAGGCCAGCGGCGGTGAGCCGACRAAGATATCGTCCGGCGTCACCTSSAGRATTTCGCGSGCATAGGCGTCGGCGATGATCAGCAGGTCGCGGTGGAAATGCATCGTCGCCTTCGGCACRCCSGTSGTGCCGGAAGTGAAGCCGAGCAGGGCGACGTCGTCACGGCCGGTGTTGACTGCGGTGAAGATCACCGGCTTGTCGAGGGCGGCGCGATCGAGTTCGGCATCATGGTTGGCGGTGCCGTCGAAGCCGATGACCTGCTTCAGGAACGCACTGTCCTTGGCGCAGGCGGTCATCTCGTCCATCAGCCTGGTGTCGCAGAGCGCGGTGGTGATYTCCGCCTTGTCGACGATCTTGGYMAGTTCGCCGGCGCGCAGCATCGGCATGGTGTTGACGACGACMGCRCCSRCCTTGGTGGCGGCCAGCCAGCAGGCAACCATTGCGGGGTTGTTGGCAGAGCGGATAAGCACCCGGTTGCCCGGCTTGACGCCGTAATTCTCGACCAGCGCGTGCGCCAGCCTATTCGTCCAGTCGGACAGTTCCTTGTAGGTGCGGCGGCGGCCATTGCCGATCAGGGCGGTGTGGTCGCCGAGGCCCTTCTCGACCAGCCTGTCGGTCAATTCGACGCCGGCGTTGAGGCGTTCGGGATAGTCGAAGCCGTCGAGCAGGAAGTCAGGCCATTGATCCGGCGGCGGCAGATGATCGCGCGTGAACGTGTCGATATGCGCTGAAGGCCCAAGCATCTCGCCGCCATCCCATTTGCTGCCTGGCCAGTGCGCGAAGCACGTGTCCGAGGTGGTGGATCTGAAGTTCCCATCTTTTCGCGAGAGGCTTCGTGCAGCCAGCTACACCTGTTCGACGACGCCACCCGGAAAGGATGAACATCCGCAGGTTTCGGGACAGCACAGCAGACCTCCCATTGTCAGCTGTTCGTCGGGCAGGATCGCACCAGTCGAAATTTGTTTCAAGCCTAAAATGTTTTGCCTGGAGCATTGACGCATGGCATGGTGGCGGCCATTGCTAGCGCCGAAACGATGCCGCTTCGGGGAGGGTGCCGATGCCTAGACATCGCATTGCCGATTGGGACAATGCCTACGCCAACGGCGCGAATATCGCCGGCAGCGACCGTTGGCCGGCTGCCTGGACGGAACCRGCGCAAGCCTTTCGTGATGCGTTGGCGGCCCGGGGCCGGGCACGGCTCGACATCGCCTATGGCGACCGACCGCGCAATCGGTTCGATCTTTTCCTGCCCGATGCCGCGCCCAAGGGACTCGTCGTGTTCATCCACGGCGGTTACTGGCTGGAGTCCGACAAGAGCGACTGGTCGCACCTCGCCAAGGGCGCGGTTAGCGGCGGCTTTGCCGTGGCGATGCCGTCCTACACGCTGTGCCCGGACATACGCATCGCCGGCATCGTCGGCGAAATTGGCGCGGCGATCGGCAAGGCGGCGGCCATGGTTGACGGTCCGCTGATGCTCACCGGACATTCGGCCGGCGGACATCTCGCCAGCCGCATGGTGACCACATTAACGCCGCTGGCCACCGATGTTGCCCGGCGCATACGCCATGTCGTCTCGATTTCAGGCCTGCATGACCTGCGTCCACTTATGTTCACCGGGCACAATGCGGCATTGGCAATCGATGAGGCCGAAGCCTTGGCGGAAAGCCCGGCGCTGCTGCGCCCCATGGATGGTGTTCGCATCACTTGCTGGGTCGGCGGTGGTGAGCGTTCGGAGTTCCTGCGCCAGACTGCGCTGCTGGCCAACATCTGGACCGGTCTTGGCGCCGCCACCAGCGCTGTGG
>NZ_JBFUGJ010000090.1:0-19405 GCF_056402975.1 Mesorhizobium sp. P3_A9
ACCATCAGGAGGCGGACGAAACGCTGTATGGGCTGGAAGGCATTTTGACGATCACCGTTGATGGCCGGAAGCAGGAACTCGGCACCGGCGATGCCATCTTCATTCCGCGCGGAAGTGTCCACCACCACGAGAACCTGCACGACGGTGTGTCGCGGACTTTGGCCGTGTTGACGCCGGGGGCCATCGGGCGCCGTTATTTCGAGGAGATTGCCGAGGTGATCAATGTCCCCGGCAGGCCCGACCTGGCCAAGGCGAACGAGGTCATGCTGCGCCACGGGCTCGTGCCCGCGTAGATCCCAGCCGAGGCGGCCCCAAGCAGTGCTGGTCGCCCTTAGCTGACCGACCGTAAAGAACATGCCGAACGGCACCGCTTCGCGGCGCCGTTCTGATCTTGGGACTGYCCACGAAAGGCTTTCCCTGTCCTATCGTTTGCAGAAACTGGCGGCGCCCTTAACTTTTCTTGCCACTCCAACTATTATCACCCCGCAAGACTTTGCGGCTTGAGGGGGTAGGCTGAAATGTCCGAAGCGCCCGTCGTGATCCTCATTCATGGCATCAGGACCGCCGCATGGTGGCAGAACCGGATCGCCTCGGTCATCGAGAGCGAAACGTCCGCCACCGTCATTCCGATCAAATACGGCTATTTCGACCTGCTGCGGTTCTGGTGTCCGTTCGGCATCTGCCGGGCCGGTCCGATCGAGAAGCTGCGCCAGCAGATCGAGGGGGTCAGCAAGCACTATGGCGACCGGCCGCTGATCGTCTTTGCGCACAGCTATGGCACCTATGCGCTGACCCGGGTGATCCTGCAGAACCCCTATTTCCGGTTCGACAGGGTCATCCTGTGCGGCTCGGTGGTTCCGGGAGACTTCGACTGGCGCGCTGTCGAAGACCAGATACGCGGCCCGGAGAAGCGCAACGCCATCATCAATGAATGCGGAACGCGCGACATCTGGCCGGTGCTGGCGCAGTCCGGCACCTGGGGTTACGGCGCCACCGGAACCTACGGTTTCGGAACGTTCAATGTCCGCGACCGCTTCCACGACATCACGCACAGCGAGTACTTCACCAACGAATTCGTCAAAGCCAACTGGATCCCCCTGGTTCGCGGCGAGAAGGTGACGTTCTCCGATGTGGATATGCAAGGGGGCGGAACCCCGGCATGGTTCAACCTGCTGCGGCTGCCGCTGAAGTGGATCCCCTTTGTCGCGGCCGCCGGGGTGGCGGCGGCGCTTGCCTTGAATCCGGTCTGGATACTCGGTGGCTGTGCCAGCGGCACGAAGCCTTACAAGGACCAATGCGTGACCGAAGATTGGCTGGCAGGCCGCAAGGATCTGAAAAAGCAACTGGGCGATGTCATTGCGGAGGTCAACAAGACGCTCGACCTCAAGGGCGGCCGGCTGTTTCCCCTGATGGACGAATATGAAGCCGATCCGACGCCAGAAAAATGGGCCGAGATCGTCCAGGTCGCCGACTTGTTGCTGAAGCAGATCGATGACGGCGTAGCCAAGGCGCTCGACTATGATTCCAGGCTGTTCGGCGTCGGCAACAACATCACCCTCATCACGTCGACAGGCAAGCAAACCATCGACAAGAAATACAGCAACCCCTTCGTGACGGTCGAAAAGCAATGGAACGGCCGCCAGTTCGTCGTCAATCAGATCATCAAGGTGAAGGAGATGCCGACCGTCGAGCAGGCGCGGCAGTGGCATCAGCAACTGTCCGAAATGCACCAGCAACTGACCGTGGAAATGCAGAAACTGATGGATTTGCTGGATGACGACGGCGAGCCGGGCGGATCGAGCGCTTAAGCAAGATCCCGGCGACCAGAAATGAACAAGGGCGGCTCTCGCCGCCCTTTTTCATGTAGGGAAAGGTCCGCGAACTGCGCTCAGTTCTTCGCCTTGTCGACCAGCTTGTTCTTGGAAATCCACGGCATCATCGCGCGCAGCTTGGCGCCGACTTCCTCGATCTGGTGGCTGTCATTGTTACGGCGGATGCCCTTGAAGCGCGACATGCCGGCGCGGTATTCCTGCATCCATTCCGAGGTGAATTTTCCGGTCTGGATGTCCTTCAGCACGCGCTTCATCTCGGCCTTGGTCTCGGCGGTGATGATGCGCGGACCCGAGACATACTCGCCCCATTCGGCGGTGTTCGAGATCGAGTAGTTCATGTTGGCGATGCCGCCTTCATAGATCAGGTCGACGATCAGCTTGACCTCGTGCAGGCAYTCGAAATAGGCCATTTCSGGSGCGTAGCCGGCTTCCACCAGCGTYTCGAAGCCGGCGCGGATCAGYTCGACMAGRCCGCCGCASAGMACSACCTGCTCRCCGAACAGATCGGTCTCGCATTCCTCGCGGAAATTGGTCTCGATGATGCCCGAACGGCCGCCGCCGACGCCGCAGGCGTAGGAGAGCGCSAGATCAAGCGCRTTGCCMGAAGCGTCCTGGTTGACSGCGACCAGGCACGGCACGCCGCCGCCCTTCTGGTATTCGCCGCGCACCGTGTGGCCCGGGCCCTTCGGCGCGATCATGACGACGTCGACGGTCGACTTCGGCTCGATCAGGCCGAAATGCACGTTGAGGCCGTGCGCGAAGGCGATCGCCGCACCATCGCGGATGTTCGGCGCGATCTCGTTCTTGTAGATGTCGGCCTGCAACTCGTCGGGCGTCGCCATCATCATCAGGTCGGCCCATTTGGCGGCGTCGGCCACGCTCATCACCTTGAGCCCGTCGGCCTCGACCTTCTTGGCGGTCGCCGAGCCGGCCTTGAGGCCGATGGCGATCTCCTTGGCGCCGGAATCCTTGAGGTTGAGCGCATGCGCCCGGCCCTGGCTGCCATAGCCGATGATGGCGACCTTCTTGCCCTTGATCAGGTTGAGATCGGCATCACGATCGTAATAGACGCGCATTTTTTCTTCCTTCCCGTTTCTAAGATCAGAGGCCCTGCGGCCCGGTTTTTGCTCCGAAAAGAGCGAGAAACTGCTGCGTCGCGCGGACGGCATCGCCGCCGATCGTCACCTCAGTCAATTCCAGCCGGTCGCCCAACAGCAGACGGATCTGCACGTCGCGGGCAACCAGCCCGAAAAAGCTACGGAACGCCGTCTCGGCATCCGCAAATTCCAGGAGCCCTGCCTGACGGCCTGCTTCCAGCACCGGCTTCAGCCGCTTGGCTAGCGCGAAGCGGCCATTCTCCAGCACGACGGCGCCAAGATTATCCTTGCCCGAGCCGGCATGGCCGACCGCCACCCGGTTGAGCGCGATCGAGGTATCGCTCGAAATCACCTTCAGCCAGTCGGAAGCAAAACGCTCGAGGCTTGCCGTCAGCGAGGCAAGGTCGAGCCCTTTGCCGTCGACGGATGCCACCCGCACCTTGGAGGCCTGCCACTGCACGGTTGCCGTCAACAGCCCGTCGCGGTCGCCAAACCATTTGTAGAGCGTCTCCTTGGAACAGCTGGCCCGCCTGGCCACGGCGGTCATGGTCAGCTGATCGCCCTCCTCGACCAGCAGCCGCAAAGCCGCATCCAGAACGGCTTTCTGCCGCTCCGTCAGCGCTTGGCTGTTGTCGATGTCGGCGTTTGCCAGCAACACGCTCAGTTCCCGCTCTATGGTCAGGGCCGCAGATCATCCAGCGAGCCGTACCGTACGTTACGGTTCGGCATATTGCGCAATCCGGTAATCGGCGCAAGGGGGGAAAGTAGAAATATTCGGCTGAAAACCGCGATGGTGCGCAACAGCCGCTCGAGCCAGCCTCAATCGCCGGCAGGCGGATGGCGCAGCCGGCCAAGCAGCGCCGACACCGTGTTCAGTTCATCCGGCGAGAGCCTGGCGCCAACCAGTTCGGCGATAGACCGTCCGTAGACAGCCCACATCCGCCGGCGCGTCTCTCGCCCCTTGGCCGTGATGCGGATGGTCTGGCCGCGGCCGTCGTCTGCCACCGGCAGTTTCTCGACCAGCCCGTCTCCTTCGAGCCGGGCCAGCAGCCGCGAGATGTTGTACTGCGCAAACAGCGTGCGCTCGATCAACTGAAACGGCCGCAAGCCGCCCTCGCCGGCCTCGGCAAGTTCGTGCAGCACGTCGTACCAGGCAAGCGGCGGCAGGCCGCCCTCCTTCAACGCGTCTTCGGCACTTTCCACCAGCTGGCGCGAAACGCGCATCAGGCGAGCCCAGGCCTTGATGGCTTCCGGCGAAGGCATGGCTTTCTCGGTCATGGCTTACTCTAGGGGATAGATGCAGATGCATCAAGCTTGACGATCAATGCACGCGCATCTACATAGATGCAATTGCATCAACATCGAAAGGCAAATCATGACCGACAAGCTCATCCTCGTCAGCCATCCTCTCTGCCCCTATGTCCAGCGCGCGGCGATCTCGCTGACCGAGAAAGGCGTGCCGTTCGAGCGCGCCGACATCGACCTCGCCGACAAGCCGAACTGGTTCAAGGCGATCTCGCCGCTCGGCAAGGTGCCACTGCTGCGCGTGCGGCGAAATGGCGAGGAAACAACAATCTTCGAATCCGCCGTCATCCTCGAATTCCTCGAGGAGACACGGGCCAATCCCCTCCACCCGGCCGACCCCTATGCCCGTGCCCGGCACCGTGCCTGGATAGAGTTCGGCTCGGCCACCCTCAACGCCATCGGCCGGTTCTATTCAGCACCGACCGAGGCCGGCTTCCTTGCCGAATCCGGCGCGCTGTCGGCCATGTTTGATCGCCTTGAGGCCGAACTGGCTGACGACACCGATCGGAATGGCCCATGGTTCGCTGGCGACCGCTTCTCGCTCGTCGATGCCGTCTACGGCCCGGTTTTCCGATATCTCGACGCTTTCGACCAGATCGGCGATTTCGGCATCCTGGATGGCAAGCCGCGCGTCCAGGCCTGGCGGCAGGCGCTGCGTGATCGTCCGTCGATCAGGCACGCCGTGGCGCCGGACTATCCGCAGCGCCTGCATGCCTTCCTGCACGCCAAGGGATCATTTTTGTCCAGCGTCATCCGCCGGAGCGATCCGGCCAGACCATTTGCGTTGGCACGACGACTTGAACGCTCAGATCAGGAACAAGCAGTCGCTTTGAGCCGTGTCAGTTCTCGAACATGACAAAGGCGGCCCAGACCCGCGGGTCCTGGGCGCCCGATATCTTGCCGTCGCGGGCATCGCGGCGGGTCTGGCGCAGCGCTTCCGGATAGGTCTGTCCGGCGGTAAGATGCTTGTAGAACCCGACCATGAAACCGGCAGTTCCCGCATCATCCACCGGCCACAGCGCCAACAGCGACCGCTTCGCGCCGGCAATGCTGATCGCGGTCGGCAGGCCGCGCAAACCGCCGACGAACGTCTCCTGCCCACGGGCCGTCTCGCARGCKGACAGRACAAGCAGGTCRAGGCCCGACAGATCCCAGYYCATCAGTTCCATGCCRTAGAGCCGGCCRTCRTCATMGTCGCGCTTCATYGATTGCCGGTCTCCSGACTGCGACAGCACRACCTGGCTCTGCCAAAGCGCATTCACGGCRCTCACACCGCCCTCYTYSTCGTCRCGRTAGGCGCCATGKGTGGCCAGATGCGCRACCGTCGCCTGCTCCATRTCCTTGCGCAATGCCCGCTCGCCGGCCGCCGYTCCGGTGAGCATGTCGACCGAATACTGGTCGCCGCGCAGGATCGARGCGATTGCATCGACYTCCTTSCKGGTGCCCGGYAATGGCTCGGCGCCCTTCTCCGCGCCACGYGYATAGTCGAGSCCGCCGGCGAGCAGGGCCTTGCCGTTCCTTGGAAAGCTCTGATCGACACCTGCGTTCAACAAGGATTCCGGCCGCGTCAGCATGCGCACCACAAAGCGGTCATCCAGCGTCACACCCTTGGCGTCCTGAAGCAACGGAAACGGTACCGAAAACAATTTGCCGTCGGGCACCACGAAAAGTGTATCCGCACCTGCGAGCGACGATTCCAGAGGCGCCAGCAGCCCGGCGTAAAGCCCGGTGAACGTAGCGTCGCGATCGACCAGCGGCACGGCGCCGCGCTCCTGCGCGGAACGGCTGGATCGGAGGTTCGCCATGCGGGTTTCCTGCGCGGCCGGAATGATCCGGCGCGAATCGCCGAGATCATAGAGGCGCGGCGGCTGGTCATTGCGCGTGACGATCGCATAGAGACGCTCGTCTTCCAGCGGATCGTCGCTCTCGCGGTCGGCCCGCCACTTGCGGGTGATGAAGTAGTCGACCAGCGCCTCATTGGGCTTCAGCGATGTCTCAGCCGTCGGCAGAGGCTTCTGCATTGCCTTCTCGTCGAAGCCGTACTTCGCCGAGAGCCTGGTGTTGAGCGTGTCGTCCATCGACTGAAGCTGCCCCATCAGCAACGCCCCCGTATGCTCAATATCGTCGCCGCTGGACACAACCTCCTGATAGGCGAAGGACAGCCGCATCGCGGTCTGGATCAGACGTCGCGTCTCCGTATCGTTCGGATCGATCATTCGCAAAAGCYTGCGCAGCCTATCCCGCTTGCCGTTCTCGAGCGTCGGCCAGCGGCGCACGGCATCGGCGAAKGCCGGCACCGCCGATGCGTTGYTTTGCGCKAAGCGCGCGTAGTCGTAGAGCATGTCGTCGGCCAGCGCGCGGCTGGCTTCAGCGACGATGGGATTGCCGGCCGAGCTCACCTGCATCGAATTCCACCGCAGCATGTCATTGTCGAGACCGGCGAAATCGGCCGCCGAAGCCGCGGGATCCGTCTTCGCCTTGAGATTGGCAATCGCCTGTCGTGCGGCAAACTCCAGCGGAGGCGGCAAGTCGAATTTTGACCCGGCGATGCGATAAGCTTGGTCGAGTTGCCGCATGCTGCTTTCCAAATCCCCCGTGGCGTCGAAATGCACGGCCAGCAGATTGGCGATCTTGATTGCCAGTATCTCGGGATAGCCCTGGTCGGGGGTCAGCGACTGCAGATGTGCGATTGTCGGCTCGTCGAGCGGCTGCGCGCCGGAGAGCGCCCTGGTGTAGAGCAGCCATGCATCGGCCTGCTCGACCAGATTGCCTTGCTGGTTGAGAGCGACGGCGATGTCCCGCTGCTGCTGGAGATAGCGCAAGGCCTSGTCRTASYTGCCGAGGTYGAGATAGTCCTGTGCCGTGTTGCTGGCGCTGRCCARRACRWAGAAATGATYTGCGCCGTARTAAGCGGTGCGTTTCTCGATCACCACCAGGTCATATTGCAAGGCACGTGTCGGTGCGCCCATCTGGCGCAGCAGGTCCGCGAGATTGTTCTGCAGTGTCCAGGTGAGCGGGTCGTCATTGCCAAGCGCGCGCTCGGCTGCCTCCACATTGCCCTGCTCGATGTTGATGGCGGAAGCGATGTTGCCGACTGCCGCAACGGCCGTCGTCATCTGATCGGTGGCGAAGATGAGCTCCCTGGAGTCCTTGCCATAATAGTGCTCGTAGAGGCCAATCGCATTGGCGAACATGGAAACGGCGCTCCGATGGTCTTTCTCGGCCTGCTTCAGCATCGCGTAGTTGAGATAGAAATCGGCGCGCTTCGCGACATCCTGCTGCATCGCCCTGGTCTTCAGGCCTTCGGTAAAAATCGCTTCGGACTCTTCGAGAAACTGGCCGTTCAGGAAAGTCGCGCCGGCGTTCGAGTAGCTGACGACCGTAAACTCATTGAGGTCGCCTCTCGCGGCATCGAGCAGCGCTGACCGCAACAGTGCATAGCCTTCGTCGAAATGTCCGACTTCCGTCATCAGCTTGTAGGCCGCGTCGATGCGGGCTTTCAGCGCCTCCTCACTGTCAGCCACCACCTGCTGACTGGCCTGACCTGGCGTCTGGGCTTGCGCCCGAGGTAAAGGCAACGCCACGATCAGCGTCAACAAGAACGATGCAACGATGCGCATCAGATGTTGCGATTGTCGCGCTCTGAACATGGCGTGCATGCGAACCGGCCCGAGCGAAAACTATTATGCGTTCGTATTATGACCTGGATCTTGTCCGAAATCCCATCGCGCTTCCGTCAGCCCTGCCCGCCTGAACGGATCGATCACCGTGCCGGCGACCATCGAGGCCAGAAGCTGCGGCGCCGGCGGGATCTTTGCGATGGTCGCCACCAACCTGTCGCGGATGAAGGGCAGTGCCACGGARTCCGACTGGTAGAAYGGCGTGAAMGCCAGCGACAGCGCCTGGAAGAYRCGCACATGCCAKCGCCGCGCCYTGGCATAAGTTTCGAGCGCTGCCTCGACGCTCTGCGTGCGCGCCAGCGCATGGCTGAGCGCCGCCGCGTCGAGCAGCGCCATATTGGCCCCTTGYCCGAGYTGCGGGCTGGTCGAATGCGCSGCGTCGCCGATGACSGCCAAKCKSCGGCCRRCCGGMAGCTTCATCGTGTGRTGGCCGTAGCGSGCCAGCGWSAGCTGRTCGAAACTGTCGATCTGGCTGGTATACGCCTCGCTCTGCGGCCACAGCCGCACCACTCGGTCCTTCCAGGCATCGATACCAAGACCTCGTACCGCGTCGGCATTGGCTGGCTTCAGGCTCCAGAAGAACGCCGCCATCTTCTCGGCGCCCGGTTCCGGCCGGCCGATCGGCAGTACGCCGATCATTACGCTGGCCCTGTCGTAGCGCTGCAAGAGCGCGTGCTCGTCAAAGCCCTCGCCGCGCCAATCAAGCGATGCCCAGAACGCACCATAGGTGAGTGGCCGTGGCGCGGCTGCATTGCCCACGCTCTGCCGCAGTTTCGAGCGCGAACCGCTGGCGTCGACGACCAGATCGAACGGCCCTGCCCTTCGTCCATTGCCACAGATCAGCGTCGACCGTTCGCCGGCCTCCACGGTCTCGATCTCGACGCCGGTCTCGATGGCGATCGCCTCACGCCGGGCTGAGCGAAACAGCACGCCGAACAGGGCCGCGCGGTGCACCGCCAGGCCGAAACGGCGGCCGCGCTGGGCGTCGTAGCGGACATCGAGCACGGTGCGGCCGGTCGAGGCATCGGCGCCATGCAGCCGGTCGATGCGGGCGCCGAGCGCCAGTATGTCGTCGAGCAGGCCGAGATCGGCCAGAACCGTCAGGCCGGTCGGCTGCAGGATCAGCCCGGAGCCGACCGGCTTCGGCTCCTCGAAGCGCTCGAAGATGGTGACCCTGTGCCCGGCACGCTTGAGATAGAGCGCCATGGCCAGCCCCGCCGGACCGGCGCCTGCAATTGCGATGTCGTAGGAAATGCCGATGCCCCCAAGCCGAACTGGCCGGGACAATCCTTCAGCCGCCGGATGAAATCAAGTCGCGGCGCCGAACGCCGTCGTGCTGCTCAAGCCTGCGTTGCGTCGAAGCCGGCACGCGCCTCGCGCACCGCATCATGGTTGAGCTCCGCCCACTGGATCAACTGATGCAGGGCGGAAAACATCGAGCGCCCGAGGTCGGTCAGGCTGTATTCGACACTCGGTGGCTTGGTCGGGAACACTTCGCGATGCACATAGCCGTCGCGCTGCAGATCGTAGAGCGTCTGGGTCAGCATGCGCTGCGAGATGTCGGGCACCAGTCGCCGCAATTCACCAAAGCGATAGGGCTGCTCGGCCAGCGCCGCCATCAACAGCGAGCTCCATTTACCATTGAGCCCCTGGATGACGTCGCGGACTGGGCAATCGGCGATGCTTCCGCCCTCGGTCATCGCTTTGTAGATCTCAAGTTTGGATCTCAGTTTGATGGTCGTGCCGTCCATGGCTGGTTCCCTGGCTGTGCCTACCTCCCGAAAAACTGCCTTCTTTACGGCACCAGGTCAATTCCTATTTTAGTGCTGGTCTCTTTTTGAGACCAGCACCCGAACCGCCATTCCGGCGCAACTTCAGGATCCCCCATGACCGCAACTCTTCTCGTCACCGGCGCGTCCGGCCAGCTCGGCCGCAGCGTCATCAACCACTTGCTGGAGACCTTCAAGGTTCCGGCGACGCAGATCATCGCAACGACCCGCACGCCGGCCAATCTCGCCGATCTGTCAGCGCGCGGTGTTGTCGTGCGGGCCGCCGACTTCAACGATCCGGCATCGCTTGCCAATTCCTTCGCGGGCGCCGACCGCGTGCTCGTGATCTCGACCAACGAACTCGAGGTGCAGGGAAAGCGCCGTGAGCAGCAACTCGCGGCCGTCACTGCCGCCAGCAAGGCAGGCGTCGCCCACTTGCTCTACACCTCGATGCCCAACCCGGAGCCGGGGTCCCCCGTCCATTTCGCACCCGACCACTACGACACCGAGCAGGCGATCAAGGCGAGCGGCATTCCCTACACGATCTTCCGCAACGGCTGGTATGACGAGAACCTGTTCATGGCGACGCCGCAGATCCTGGCGTCGGGCCAATGGTATACATCGGCGGGTGAAGGCCGCATTTCCTATGGCACGCGCGACGATCTTGCGGCAGCGATTGCAGCAGGGCTCGCCTCCGGCACCAACGAGAGCACGACCTACACGCTGACAGGTCCCAAAGCCTATACGGCCGCGGAGGTCGCCGCACTGGTCACTGAAGTTACCGGCAAGCCCATCCAGGTCGTGCAGCTTTCCGACGAGGCCCTGACCGAGGGTATGAAGGCAGCCGGCCTGCCCGAGAACTTCGCCAAGCTTCTGGTATCCTTCGACGCCACCACGCGAGGCGGCGGCCTTGGCATGGTGACGGACTCCGTGGAGAAACTCTCCGGTCGCAAGTCCGTATCGCTGAAGCAGTTCCTAGAAGCCAACAAAGCTGCTCTGGCTGGTTGAAGCCCGCGCGGTGGGAGGTCTTCCTCCCGCCGCGCTACTTCTTGAGCAGGCCGAGCCGGATCAGGCTTTCGCCTGTGGCGGCCAGCGCGTCCTCGCGAGAGCGCGGCGCCCAGCCAAGCAGGCGCACCGCCTTGGCGCTGGTGGCATTCTTGACCTTGCCAAGCTCCGTTACGAGCTGCGCGGCTTCCGGGTTGAACAATCCGACGATCCGCACCAGCCAATCGGGAAGCTGCCTGGTCGAAACGCGTGCCGCCGCAGCGCCGAGCCGCGTTTTCAAGGTCTGCGCGATCTCCCGCACGGTCATGAAATCGCCTGATACCGCCAGGAAGCGCTCGCCCTTCGCCGCCGGATTGGTCATGGCGCGCACATGCAGGTCGGCCACGTCGCGTGCATCGACGACGCCGAAGGACAGGCGCGGCAGCCCCGGCATGGCGCCGTTCATCATGCGCTGGACAAATTCGGTGGAGGTCGAGTGGTCGGACCCGAGCACCGGCCCGAAAATGCCGACCGGATTGACGACCGCCAGTTCCAGCCTGCCGCCCTCGGCGCCGATGAAATCCCAGGCCGCGCGCTCGGCAAGCGTCTTCGACTTCACATAGGCGCTGACCTTGGCCGTGGGATCGGTCCAGCTCTCTTCGGTGAACGGCCCGGCCGGCATCTTGCCGTAGCCGATCGCTGCGAAGGACGAGGTCAGCACGACGCGTTTGACACCAGCGTCCCGCGCCGCCCGCAGCACTCGCAATGCCCCCTCGCGAGCCGGAATGATCAGGTCATCCTCGTGCTTCGGCACGCCGGGCGGAAATGGCGAGGCGACGTGCAGGACATAGTCACAGCCGGCGACCGCTTGCGGCCATCCTGCGTCGCTCATGAGGTCGGCGATGGCAAAGGACAGCCGGTCGCCCGGCTCGGCGCCGCCTGCCCCGAGCATGGCCAGCACATCGGCTTGCCGCTTGGCGGAGCGCACGGTCGTGCGCACGCGATAGCCCGCCTTCAAGAGTTCAAGGATACAGTGGGCGCCGAGGAAGCCCGATCCGCCGGTGACAAGCACCAATTCGCCGCTCATGCCCGCCTCCTGTTAGGCCGAGGCGATCAAGCCGATCAGATCGCCACCTGCGTGCCGATTTCTACCACACGTCCGGTCGGGATCTGGAAATATTCGGTCGCATCCGATGCGGTGCGCGCCAGGCCGATGAACAGCTTGTCCTGCCACACAGGCATGCCGGAATTGGGCGATGCCTTGAGTGAGCGGCGCGACAGGAAGAACGATGTCGTCATGATGTCGAACTTCCAGCCCTGCTTGCGGCAGATCGCCAGCGCGCGCGGGATGTTGGGCTGTTCCATGTAGCCGAAGGTCAGTGTCACCCGCATGAATAGCTCGTTGACCGTCTCCATCTTGACCCGTTCGCTGTCCGGCACGACGGGCTGCGGCGCGGTCACCACGGAGAGGATGACGTTCTGCTCATGCAGCACCTTGTAGTGCTTCAGGCTGTGCATCAGCGCGGTCGGCGCGCTCAAGGGATCGCTGGTCAGGAACACCGCGGTGCCGGACACCAGCTGCGGCTTCTTCTTCAACAGATTGGCGGCGAGGAAATCGAGCGGGATCTCGTTGCGCCGGGTCTTGTCAAAGAGGTAGCGGCTGCCGCGTACCCAGGTCCACATGCCGAGCACAATGGTGAAGGCCACCGCCAGCGACGCCCAGCCACCTTCGAACACTTTGACGATGTTGGAGGCGAAGAAGCCGATATCGATGAAAGTGAATAGCGCGGTCAGCGGGATCGCCACCGACAGCTTCCATTTCCAGATGCGGGTCATGACGACATAGAGCAGCACCGTCGTCACCAGCATGTTGCCGGTCACCGAGATGCCATAGGCCGAGGCGAGCTTGCTGGATTCGCCGAAGCCGACCACCAGCATCATCACCACCAATGCCAGCAGAAGGTTGACGCGCGGCATGTAGATCTGGCCGGACTGCCTTTCGGACGTATGCAGGATTTCCAGCCGCGGCAGCATGTTGAGCTGCACCGCCTGCCTGGTCAGCGAGAAGGCACCCGAAATCACCGCCTGGCTGGCGATGACCGTTGCAGCGGTCGCCAGCACGACCATGGGAATCAGCGCCCAACCCTCGTTCATCTCGAAGAACGGATGGCCGACGACGCCATTCTTGGCCAGCACGAAGGCGCCCTGCCCGGCATAGTTCAAAAGCAGACAGGGAAACACGATCGACAGCCAGGCCAGCACGATCGGCTTGCGGCCGAAATGGCCGAGATCGGCATAGAGCGCCTCTGCACCGGTGACGGCCAGGAAGATGGCGCCGATSGTSACGAARGCGACGTCGGGCGAATGGATCAGGAAGGCGACGATGTAGTGCGGGCTAATCGCCCAAAGGATTTCCGGATCGGCGATGATATGCTTGAGGCCGGACAGGCCGATTGCCAGGAACCAGATCGCGGTCACCGGACCGAAGACCAGCCCCACCCCGCCCGTGCCAAAGCGCTGCACCGCGAACACCATGGCGAGGATGACCAGTGTCAGCGGCACGACATAGGGCTGGAAGGCAGGGGTGACGACATTCATGCCCTCGACCGCCGACAACACCGAAATCGCCGGCGTGATGACCGCATCGCCGWAAAACAGCGARGCGCCRACSATGCCGACGCCCAGGATSAWCGCCGAGCGCKTCGGGAAACTGCCGCGCGCCAGCGCCATCAGTGACAGCACGCCGCCCTCGCCGCGGTTGTCGGCGCGCAGCACGAACATGATGTATTTGATGGTGACGATGATCGTCAGCGACCAGATGATCAGCGACAACACGCCGAGGATATCTGCGCGATCGGCGACGGTGCCATGGGACGACGCCACCAGCGCCTCGCGAAAGGCGTAGATCGGGCTGGTGCCGATATCGCCATAGACCACACCCAGCGCGCCCAGCATCAGCACCTTGGTGCTATGCTGTTCGATTTCCGGGTGGCTCGACTGTTCGACGGGTTCTGCCTCACTACCAGYATTGGCAAGGGCCATGGACGACACTCCGATAAGCGCGCGGTGCTCTACGCTTGCTGCAATGCAATATCAAGTGCCSTCGCGTGATGGCTCCCATGCCGGCAACGCTAGGCTCCTTGGGAAATCGCCTGTAAATCCAATGGTTGCGGGCTGAATTCGCGGCTGCGGGGGCATGACGGGTGCCCAATAATACCTGCCCTATCTGCTTTAGATAGCGACTTGTGTGCCGATTTCCACGACACGCCCGGTCGGGATCTGGAAATATTCGGTCGCATCGGCCGCCGTGCGCGCCAAGCCGATGAACAGCCGATCCTGCCACACCGGCATGCCGGAATTGGGCGATGCCTTGAGCGAGCGCCGCGACAAGAAGAACGACGTCGTCATGATGTCGAACTTCCAACCCTGCTTGCGGCAGATCGCCAGCGCACGCGGAATGTTGGGCTGTTCCATGTAGCCGAAGGTCAGCGTCACCCGCATGAACAGCTCGTTGACCGTTTCCATCTTGACCCGGTCGCTGTCGGGCACCACCGGCTGCGGCGCCGTCACCACCGAAAGGATGACGTTCTGCTCATGCAGCACCTTGTAGTGCTTCAGGCTGTGCATCAGCGCTGTTGGCGCGCTGAGCGGATCGCTGGTCAGGAACACCGCGGTGCCCGAGACCAAATGCGGCTTCTTCTTCAAGAGATTGCCGGCGAGGAAATCGAGCGGGATCTCGTTGCGGCGGGTCTTGTCGAAGAGATAGCGGGTGCCGCGTATCCAGGTCCCCATGATCAGTCCCATCAGGCAGGCAACCGTGATCGATACCCAGCCGCCTTCGAAGATCTTCACGATGTTTGCCAGGAAGAAGCCGCTGTCGATGACACCGAACAGCAAGGTCAGCGGCAGGGCGACCGCCAGTGTCCATTTCCACAGCTTGCGCATGACAACGAACAGCAGGATCGTCGTCATCAGCATTTCGCCGGTCACCGAGATGCCATAGGCGGAAGCCAGCGAACTCGAGCTGCCGAAACCGACGACCAGCAGCATCACCCCGAGCGCGATGAGCAGGTTGACGCGAGGCATGTAGATCTGGCCGAGTTGCATTTCGGACGTATGCTGCACCTCGATGCGTGGCAGAAGGTTGAGCTGCACCGCCTGGCGGGTCAGCGAAAAAGCACCTGATATGACTGCCTGGCTGGCGATGACGGTCGCGGCCGTCGCCAGTCCCACCATCGGCATCAGCGCCCAGTCAGGCAGCATCTGGAAGAATGGATTGGTCGGCCTGCCGCCATTGGCCAGCACAAAGGCCCCCTGCCCGAAATAATTGAGCAGCAGGCAAGGGAAAACCACGGAAAACCACGCCAGCACGATGGGCTTGCGTCCAAAATGGCCGAGATCGACATAGAGCGCTTCGGCTCCGGTGACGGCCAGGAACACCGCGCCGACAGTGACAAAGGCGGCCGTGGGTGTGCTGACGAGATAGGCGACCGCGTAATACGGATTGATGGCCAGCAGGATCGATGGATCGTCCATCAGGTGATAGAGCCCCGCGACGCCGATGGCCAGGAACCACAGCGCGGTCACCGGCCCGAACACCGCCGCCACCTTTCCCGTGCCGAAGCGTTGCACCGAAAACAGGATGGCCAGGATGACCAGCGTGATCGGCACGACGTAAGCGTCCAATGTCGGTGTCACCACCCTGAGGCCTTCGACCGCCGACAGCACGGAGATGGCCGGCGTTATGATCGAATCGCCGAAAAACAACGCCGCGCCGCAAAGGCCGATGGCCAGGATGAGCCGCGCGCCTTTGGGATAGGCGGTGCGCGCCAGCGACATCAGCGACAACGTGCCGCCTTCGCCCTTGTTGTCGGCCCGAAGCACGAAGGCGACATATTTTATGGTCACGATGATCGTCAGCGCCCAGACGATCAGCGACAGCACGCCAAGCACGTGAACGCGCGGATCGACACCGGGCGAAGCGTGAAGCGCCTCACGGAAGGCATAGATCGGACTGGTGCCGATATCGCCATAGACAACACCGAGCGCACCCAGCATCAGAACCTTGGTGCTTTGCTGTTCGGCCCCGGAATGGCCCGATTGCTCGACGGTTTCGGCCTCGCTACCGCGACTGGCAAGGTCCATGGACCACTCCCCGACAAGCGCGCGGTGCTTCACGCATGCTGCGATGCGATGTCAATTGCACGCCATGGCTGCCATACCTGCAAGGCGAAGCTCTACCCCTACCAGCCACAGGCTCTGAGAAACCGACCGACCGTGCCGGCCATGCCATACTCCAACGCGTCGGCTGTCAACCCATGTCCGATCGACACTTCGGCCAATGCCGGGATGCGCTTCGCCAGTGCGGGCAAATTGTCCACCGTCAGATCGTGGCCGGCATTGACCTGGAGGCCCGCAGCGAACGCTGCATYGGCCGTTTTCCCCAATCTTTCCAGCTCTTTGGTCGCTTTTGCGGAATCGGAATGGTAGCTGCCATAAGGGCCTGTATAGAGCTCGATCCGGTCCGCGCCCGTATCGCGCGCGGCCGTCATGCCGGCAGCATCGGCGTCTGAAAACAGCGATACCCTGAAACCACCCTTCTTCAGGCGCGTGACGATCGGCGTCAGGAATGCCGCGTCAGTGACGAAATTCCAGCCATGGTCGGAGGTTGCCTGTGCCGGATCATCGGGCACCAGCGTCACCTGTTCGGGCTGATGCTTTTCCACCAACGCCAGGAAATCCTCGCTCGGGTAGCCCTCGATGTTGAATTCGGCCTGAGGGAACTCGTCGTCGATCAGCGCCCTGATCTCGGGCACGTCGGAATGCCGTGTGTGACGCTCATCGGGACGCGGGTGGACGGTCAATCCATGCGCTCCGGCGGCAAGGGCAAGGCGGCCGACACCGATCACGCTGGGCCACGGCAGGTCGCGGCGGTTGCGCAGCATGGCGATGGCGTTGAGGTTGACGGAAAGCTTTGCGGGCATGGCTGACGTCCGTGAAATCAGGCGGTTGAGGCGCGCCACTGTTCGGCCGCGGCGCGGTTGAGACCGGGCATCTATAGCGCCTTTGACGGGAACAGATAGGGCTTTCGGGTGTTCCAGAAGACCACGCCATTTCGCAAAAAGGAGGCACCAACCGTGAATTTCCTGCAATCCGTGCCGGCGATCCGTCGCATAGACACCGGTCGCGACGACCTGTTCGCCATCGATGTGGTCGGGCATGTCTCGGCGGCCGACGCCGAGAATCTGTTCGGCCTGCTGGAGGCGGCCTACGCGCTCCACCAGCGAATCGACGTGGCCGTGCGCATGGTCGATCACGATGGCGTCGACTGGACCGACATCTCCGACGAAACCCTCAAACAGGGTGCTGTCCACGCACTGGAGCATATAGGCCGTTGCGCGGCGATCGGCACGCCGGACTGGACGCCGGACGCACGGCACGCTTTGCCCAGGTCGTCGCCGATCGAATTCAGGCATTTCAGGGCCGAGGATGAGGCCGAGGCCTGGAAATGGCTCGGTGTCCAGCCGCTCAGCGCGCCATGACGACTCTGGCCGCCATGTCTTATCTGACGATCGTCAGCCGCTCGGCGGCCCGCGTGATCGCGGTGTAAAGCCAGCGCTGGCGGGTTTCCTTGAAGGCCCAGCTTTCRTCGAAMAGCACGATCTCGTTCCACTGMGARCCCTGCGCCTTGTGCACGGTCAGCGCATAGCCATAGTCGAAATCGTCAAAGCGCTTCTTCTGCTGCCAGGGGATGTCGGCGTCCGGATCCTCGAACGCCGCCTTGAGCAGCTTGATCTTGGCAACGCCGCGATCCGGGTCGTCCTCTTCCGGCGACACCAGCAGATTGATGCCTGGTTTCACCGTCTCGCGCGACGAGGTCATCACCTTCCACAGCGAGCCGTTGAGCAGCCCCTTGGCCGGATCGTTGCGCAGGCAGACCAGTTTGTCGCCGGCCTGCGGATAGTCGGCATTGAAGCCTTTGAGCTCACGCAGGCGCTGATTGTAGCGGCGGCGCGTGCGGTTGGTGCCGACCAGCACCTGGTCGGCCTTCAGCACCAGTTCCTGGGTGACGTCTTCCTTGCCGATAACCTGCGCCGTGCCATAGTCGCCGCGCATGAACTCGCGGCCTTCGCGCACATCGAGCGCCAGCCGCAGGATGGGATTGTCACGCGCCTGCCGGTGAATTTCGGTGAGCAGGAAATCCGGTTCGTGATCGGTGAAGAAGCCGCCGCCGGAAATCGGCGGCAACTGGCCGGGATCGCCCAGCACCAGGATCGGCGTGCCGAAGCTCATCAGGTCGCGGCCAAGCTGCTCGTCGACCATCGAGCATTCGTCGATGACGACCAGTTTCGCACGGGAAATCGGGCTYTGCCGGTTGAGCGAAAAGGTCGGCGACATCGAGGTCTTGCCGGTCACCTCGTYTKCAACCGATTCCTCGCCCTTSGGCCKGTAGATCAGCGAATGGATGGTGCGTGCATTGACCGCGCCCTTGGAGCGCAGCACTTGTGCCGCCTTGCCGGTGAAGGCGGCGAACTGCACCTGACCGTCGACATGGTCGGCAAAATAGCGCGCCAGCGTCGTCTTGCCGGTGCCGGCATAGCCGAACAGCCGGAACAGCTGCGGCTGGCCGACCTGCAACCAGCGGGCGACCGCTTGCAGCGCCTCGTCCTGTTGGGGAGAGAATTCCATCAGTGCGACAGACCGGATTCGCAAGCGAAAGACAAGACAGTCGCCTGTCGACTGCCATCAGTGACGCACCAAGCGCCGCCGACGGTTCAGGCTATCAGGCACATAGAAGAACGTAAAGAGAACAGACGCAGGCGCCCGGTTGATTGCTGCTGTCAGCCGAGCGCAATCAAAGCCGTGCCGGCGAAGGCGAGCACTGCCCCGGCCCAGGCCGGTGCCGACGGCCTGTAGCCGCTGCGCAGCCACACCATCGGCAACACCAATACTGGCGACAGCGACGACAATGTCGAGACGATGCCGACCTTTCCGCCGGCCAGCGCGGCCATGATGAGCGACATGCCCATGCCCGTGCCAATCAACGCGCCGCAAATGCCGATGCCCAGCGTTCGCGCCGACGGCCGGGGGCGCTTGGCAACGCTGCGCAGGGGAACCAGCACCAGCAGCAGGAACAACACGGCCGACACCCCGGTCCGAATCGCCATCGCCGTGAACGGGTTGACGCCCGATGCCATGACGGGACGCGCCACCAGGGCGCCAGACGCCTGCCCCAGTGCCGCTACCAGTCCAAAGGCGAGACCGACAGGCAAGGTCATCTGCTTTGCCGGCAGCACCGCCGTCTCGATCGGTGGCGTCGGGAAAATGCCTTCCGGCTGAACCTTGGCCGGGCGCCCGAACAGGATGGCGAGCACAATGCCGGCGATGACCAGCGCCACGCCGGCCAGTTTGAGCGGACCGACCGTCTCGCCGAGGAAAACATAACCCATGATCAGGGCAAAGGGCGACGTCAGCGAGAACACCAGCAGCGCCAGACGCGGCCCGAGCGCGAATATCGACGAGATATAGGCTGTCGAAGCGATGAAGATCCCGAACACGCCGGAGGCGGCAAGATAAGCCATCTGCCATGGCAGCAGCCCGGYCCAGCCGCCCAGCGCTGTTGCCGCGATGGCAGTGGCGACAGTCACCGCAAGCGTCTGCAGGCGGGTCAGGGTCAACGCATCGATGCGGCCGACGAGTTCACCGGCCAGCATGCCGCTTGTGGCTATGCATAGGGC
>NZ_JBFUGJ010000091.1:0-25335 GCF_056402975.1 Mesorhizobium sp. P3_A9
GCACTTCACCCAGGATCGATTGGCGTCTCTGCTCTGACAACATTGCCCTGTCCTTGCCTCCATGCGCCAGGCGATCGCCCTGGCTTCGGTTCACTCTACCAAAAATACGCGAATTCGAAAGGTTTCGAAAGATTGCATTTATCCTTTCTTTCGCAAACACTGGGTTCAGGGTTTTTATATCAATCGATTGGAGAGTTTTGGACTCATGAGCCTCGGAACCAAGGTGCGCCTGGCGCGCCTCTTCTCACATCCATCGGGGAATCTTTTTGGCGGCGCGGTCGACCACTTTGTCGGCTATGGCGACGTGCGCAAAGGAGGTCTTGCCGACCTGCCGGGCGCGCTTGCGCGCGTCATGATGGGCAAACCCGACTACGTCAGCATCCAGCCTGGCACCGCGCGCCATCTGTGGCCGCAATATGCGGGCAAGGCTGCCCTGGTGATCCAGGCCGGCTGCTTCACCCCGGACGATCGCATCAGTGAACTGATTGCAACGCCCGAGGATGCGGTGCGCGCTGGCGCCGATGCGTTGGCCGTGGCCATTCCGGTGCGCGGCGCGACCGAGGGCAAATACATACGCTGGCTGACCGATTCGGTGAATGCGGCGGCCCGTTACGGCATGCCGGTGGTGGCGCATATCTACCCTCGCGATTTCACCGACGGGGCAAAAATCGTCTTCACCCCCGACGAGATCGCCTATGCGGCGCGCATCGGCTACGAGTCCGGCGTCGACGTGATCAAGATCGGTTACACCGGCGATTTCGACTCGTTTCGAGAGACCGTTCGGACCTGCCCGGTGCCGGTTGTGATCGCCGGTGGGCCGAAGACCGACACGCTGCTCGGCGCCCTTCAGCAGACGGCGGATGCCATCCGTGCCGGCGCGCGCGGTGCCGTGGTGGGCCGTAATCTCTGGGGGCATGGCGATCCGGAAAAGGCAGCGATTGCCTTTCGAGGCGTCATCCATGACGGCCTTTCGGCGCAAGACGCCTTGGCGAAGGCGGGTGCCTGAACGATGCCCACCGTCCCTTCAATCCTCGGCTTCGGAGCTATTGCGATCGACGACATCGTCTATGTCGATCAGCCGTTGTCGGCGGGCAAGGGGAAGGTTCTGCAAAGTGCCCGTGCTTTCGGGGGAAATGTCGCGACGGCACTTGCCGCCGTCGCGCGGMTCGGCGGAASCGCCGGGTTCGTCGGATGGCTGGGCAGTGCCGCSGAYGAYGCCGTGCTGKGTGATCTMRTYGMGAGCGGYGTTGAAACCGCRTTCGCGCCGCGCCAYSCCGACGCGCGCCCGGTGCGCTCGCGSATCACCGTCGGYTCGGATGGGGARCGGTTCATCGCATACGACGACGACGCGATGCTGGGCACCACGCCGGACTTTCCGGACGAGGTCCTCAGCCGCGCGACCGTCCTGATCGTCGATAGTTACGGGACCGGGTCGCTGGATGTCGTGGCTCGGGCTCGGGATCTCGGCCTTGCGATCCTCGGCGATATCGAATGGAGCAGCGGCCCAGCCACGGAGMGGCTGATCGCGCTCTGCGACCAYCTYATTCTTCCCCTSGGCTTTGCGCGGACYGCYACRGGSTGCCGATYGCCSGCCGAGATGCTCGATGCATTGTGGTYGCCGTCGCGRTCCGCCGTGGTTCTGACCGATGGCGGYARGGGCGTGTACTATCGAGGGCGTGAAGAGACAGGGCTCTGGCACCTGCCYCCGCACCGGGTTGCCGTCGTCGACTCGACCGGCGCCGGCGACTGCTTTCACGGCGCCTATGCCCATGCATTGACGCGCGGGGCCGACACCGCAGGCCGGGTCGCATTCGCGGCCGCGGCGGCGGCCCTTTCGATAACGGGGCGGGGCGGGCGCGAGGCGCTTCCAACCGCCGACCGGGTCACGGAACTCCTGGCATCGACGAACGCGCCGTCGGCAGTCGAACTCAGATATGCGCAACTCGATACCGGAACGTAGCTTGAAACTATCCGAGGATAAATTTCACAGGCGAAAGGGCCAAGAAGAGTAATAAAAATCAGTGGCTTAGACTTGTGGAGGGAGGAATATGGCAGAAGTCGTTCTTGAGAATATCTGCAAGACATACGGGAACAATTTTCACGCAATCGACCAATTGAACCTGTCGGTCAAGGACGGCGAGTTCTTGATTCTCGTCGGGCCGTCCGGCTGTGGCAAATCCACCGCGTTGCGGATGATCGCGGGATTGGAGGACGTCACCAGCGGCAGCCTTCGGATCGGCGGCGTCGACGTCGTCGACATGCCGCCCAAGGACCGCGACATCGCGATGGTCTTCCAGAGCTACGCCCTCTACCCGCATATGACGGTGTTCGAAAACATCGGCTTTTCGATGCGGCTGGCAGGCAAGTCGAAGGCCGAGCGCAARAAGCGCGTGGMCGAGATCGCCAAAACCCTTCAACTGACSTCKYTGCTGGACARCAAACCCGCCAACCTTTCCGGCGGACAGCGTCAAAGGGTTGCCATGGGCCGCGCCATGGTGCGCGAGCCGGCAGCCTTTCTCATGGACGAACCCCTTTCCAATCTGGACGCGAAACTGCGTGTTCAAATGCGCGCCGAAATCACCAGCCTGCAAAAGCAACTCGGCGTCACGACCATATATGTGACCCACGACCAGACCGAAGCCATGACGATGGGCGACCGGGTCGCGGTGTTGAAAGGCGGCGTGCTGCAGCAGGTCGACACACCGAAGAGGCTCTATGAATCGCCGGTGAACGCCTTCGTTGCCGGCTTCATCGGGTCTCCTTCGATGAACCTGTTCGAGGCGACCCTGACGGGCGACGAACTGATGTCTGGCGCCTTTGCCATCCGGCTGCAGGATGCAGCCTTCGTGCGCAGGCCGGGCTTGAGGTCGTATGCGGGGCGCAAAATCGTGTTCGGGATCCGACCGGAGGATCTCTATGACAGCAGCCTCGAATCCGGCCGCAAGTATCAGACGATACCGGCAAAGGTGACCTCGATCGAAGAACTTGGATCCGAACAAATCGTCCAYCTSAACATCGACGCGGTCCGGGTGGACTCCGGCGAYCCGGACGCRGTGSASGATTTYGGCYTGGCRTCGAAYGCGGTGGCGARATTCGAACCGGTYAGCACMRTCCRCTCCGGCTCGGAAATCCGGKTGGCCCTGGATGACGCCAAGCTCCATTTCTTCGATCCCGAGACGCATCTGGCGATCTGAATATCCGCGGCAAGGCCCGCAGGCGAGGGCGAGGCGCCTGCGAAGTACTCGTAAGAAGACTTCTGAATGAAGCAGACGATCGACCGCATTGTGCGGCCGATCCCAGAGAAGGAGGAGAAAATGATGTTTCGTATAAAACCCGCGATGCTGAAAATAGCCGCGGCCGCATGGTTGCTTGGCGCAACCGGCGCCATGGCGGACACGACGCTGGAATTCACCCAATGGTGGGAGCCCGAACTGCCGGCTGGCTCGCTCAGGGCAATCATGGATGACTTCGAGGCCGCAAACCCCGGAGTGAAGGTGACGCTGGTCAGCGGCCCCTACGCGACCACGCGAGACCAGATCTCGGTTGGTGCCGCAACCGGGACGCTCAGCGACGTCGTCGGTCTCGACGGTGCCTGGGTGAACAACCTGAACGCGCAGGGTGCGCTCGCCGACATGAACCCGATGATGGATGCGAGCAAGTTCGACAAAGCCCAAGTCGCCGACATCATCAAGGTGGACGGCAAGGCGGTGATGTTTCCGGTGGCTTCCTTCGTCTATCCGGTCTTCGTCAATTTGGACCTCGCCGCCCAGGCAGGCGTGACCAAGCTGCCGTCGACCCGCGCGGAGTTTCTCGAAGCCGCCAAGAAGATGACGCACGCCGACAAGAACCAGTATGGCTGGGTGCTGCCGCTGTCGCTGCAAACGCCATCCGGCGTCCAGAACGACATGATGTCGTGGGTTTGGGCTTCCGGTCAGTCGATGATGGCGGACGGCAAGCCCGCTCTCGAGGGCAAGCCAGTGGTGGACATGCTCACCTTCGTCAAATCGCTTAATGACGCCGGCACCATCTCGCCCGGCATCGCCACCAAGACCGAGCAGGAAAAGGTCGAGGAATTCRTCAATAACCGCGTCGGGATGATGATCGACTCGCTCGCGCATGTGAACCTCATCCGCAAGCGCAATCCCAATCTGAACTTCGACCTCATCCCGGTCCCGGTCGTGGAGGGCTATACGGGCAAGCGCGGCCTTCCCTATGCCTCCTGGGGCATCGGCATCTCTGCTGCCTCGAAACATCAGGAAGAGGCCTGGAAACTCGTCCAATATCTGATGAGTGAAAAGGTGAACGCCAAGCTCGTGTCGCTTGCAAACGCCTTCCCGGGCAACGTCAACGCCAAGCCCGATTTCGTGACCTCGGACAAGGCTTTCGCCAAGGCTTTTGAAATCTTCAAGACCGGTTATCTCGCCAATGAGTTCACGGGCCTGCCGGTGGCTGAAGACCTGATGACCCAGTTCGACGTGCAAGCCCAGAAGATGCTCGCCGGCGAGCAGTCTCCCGAACAAGCCGCCGCCGCCGCTCAGAAGGGCTGGATGGCGAAATTCTGATCGGCCCGTTCCCGTTTGCTATCTTCGACCGGGTGGCCTGACTTCGGGCCACCCGGCAACCACGGATCGGCAAATTGAGATGGACCTGTTTTAGAAGCTTACCTTCTCTTGAAGGCGTATCCCAAGGTTGGCACATGACCCGGCAGAAGCGCTCCCACTACAAGCTGAGACGAGCGGTCGCACCCTACCTCTATCTGTCGCCCTCGCTGCTCATAATCGGGCTTCTGATGCTGCTGCCGATGGTGACGGTGATTGGCTATTCGTTCCAGAACAGCGCGGTGCTGCGTCGCGACCCGTCCTTTGCCGGGCTGAAACACTACCAGGCGATCTTCAACGATCCGGTGTTCTGGGCTTCGCTGTGGCACACGCTCTACTTCACCTGCATGAGTGTCATTTTCCACATGACCATCGGCATGATCTTCGCGCTCATGCTGAACAGCGACCGCATCAATCCGACGCTGCGCAATATTCTGCGCGTGCTCTACATACTGCCCTGGCTGTTCACCGCGGTGATCATCGCCGTGATCTGGCGCCTGCTGCTCGAGCCGAACGGTGTCGTCAACAGCATTCTCCTGCAATTGGGCATCATCGGTTCCAAGGTCGAATGGTTTTCCTCGCCTCAGACCGCGTTGCACGCCGTCACCTTCGCCAATATCTGGGCGGGCTATCCGCTCTTCATGGTCAGCCTGCTCGCGGGTTTGCAGGGCATTCCCAAGGATTTCTACGAGGCCGCCGATATCGACGGGGCGAAGGCCTACCAGAAGCTGATTTTCATCACCATCCCGCAACTGATGCCGATCATCATCAGCATCTCGCTGCTCGACTTCATCTGGACCATGCAGGTCTTCCCGTTGATCTGGATAACGACGGGCGGTGGCCCGATCTACTCGACCGAGGTGCTGAGCACCTACACGTACAAGCTGGCGTTTTCGAGCTACAACCTGTCGCAGGCTTCGGCGAGCGCCGTGGTCATCTTGTTGATCTCTCTCGGCCTGACGCTGTTCTACATCCGCTATCAAAAGGCTCGGTAGTCACCATGAGGAAACGAAACTCTGGCAAAGACAAACTGATCACCGTCGCGCTGCATGTAGCGCTTGCAGCGGGGCTCTTTTTCGCGGCCTTCCCGATCTACTGGATGCTCAGCAGTTCGTTCAAATCGAACACCGAAATCTTTGCCTTGCCACCGACCATCCTGCCAAAGGCCTTCACGCTGGAAGCGTATGCGGCCATCCTTGGCGACCCGGTAAAGCTGCGCTTCTTCTTCAACAGCTATTTCGTGGCGGGATCGGTGACCGTGCTGACGGTGCTGATCGCCTTGCTGGCGGCCTACGGGTTCAGCCGCTTCAACTTCCGCGGCAAGGGCAGCCTGAACACACTCATCATCAGCACGCAGACGATTCCGCCGATCACACTTTTGATCCCCTTCTTCGGGCTTGTCGTCTCATACGGTATCTTCGATACCTACGTCGCACTGATCCTGACTTACCTGGTGTTTACGCTGCCCTACGCGATCCTGCTGATGACGGGGTATCTGAACACCTTGCCCCGCGATCTCGACGAGGCCGTGGCTGTCGATGGCGGCACCAGTTGGACAGCGCTTTGGCGGGTGGTCGTCCCGATTTCACTGCCTGGTATCGTGGCGACGTCGGTCTACACCTTCCTGTTGTGCTGGAACGAATTTCTCTTTGCGCTGACGCTGACGAAGTCAACGTCCATGCGCACCGTCCCGATCGGCATCCAGCTGTTGATGGGGCAGCACGCCTTCGAATGGAACCAGATGATGGCGATGAGCGTGCTCGGCTCGCTGCCGCTCTTGATCATCTACCTCGTTGCCCAGAGGTATTTCCTCGCCGGCATGACCGCGGGCTCGGTCAARTAGGATGTCCTTCCCACGGCGACGCAGAGTGGCATCAAGCAATAAGCGGTATCAAGGATTGAAAGGATGAACGTGAAAGACCTCAAAGTCGGCTGCCAGACCTTTACCTGGGAAATGCTCGGCGACCGTTTTACCGGCGGTCCCGACGATCTGTTGAAGGCCATCGCCGATGGCGGCTATTCCGGCATCGAGATCACCGACACCATGATCGGCCGCTACGCCGACCGGCCACCGGAATTCGCCGCCGCGCTGAAGTCGTCCGGCCTGACGCTCGTTTCCTTCGCCTTCGGGTCGGACAGTGGTTTTACGCTCAAGGATCAGATCGGCGCCGATCTCAAGGCGGCACAGCGCTGGATCGATTTCGCCGCCGCCTTTCCCGGCGCGCTGGTCTCGATGGGTTCGGCAACCGTGGTGTCCGACGGGCCGCGCGACGACAAGTTCGCCATCGCCGCCGAGGTTTACAACAAGGCCGGCGAGCTCGGCCGCAAGGCCGGTGTCCAGGTGGCGGTGCATCCGAGTTCGCACCACAACACGCTGCTGCTCGACCGCGCTGACTACGACAAGATCTTTGCCTTGCTCGACCCGGATCTGGTCGGCTGGGTGCCGGATACCGGCCACATCCTGCGCGGCCACAAGGACATGTCCGACACGTTGCGCACCTATCGCGACCGCATCCGCTACATCCATTTGAAGGACGTCGACGCCAACGGCACCTGGGCGATGTTGGGCAAGGGCGTCTGCGACACATCAGCGGTTATCGAGATCGCAAACACCGCGCCGCGCTTCAACGGCTGGCTGGTGCTGGAAGAGGAATCCGACACGGCCGCCGCCGACCCCGCCGGCGCGGTCAAGACCAACCGCCAGACAATGCGCAGCTACGGCGCCTGAAGAACGAGACGATGATCAAGAAACAAGACAGACGCCTCAGGGTCGGCGTGCTCGGTTGCGGTCCCATCGCGCAGTTCGCGCATCTGCAATCCTGCACCAAGGCCGCCAATGCCGACCTCTACGCCATCTGCGACACGGCGCCCGATTTGCTCGCCCGCATGGGCGCCACCTACGAACCGCAAAAGATGTATGCCGACTATGACGCCATGCTCGCCGATCCCGAGTTGGAGGCGGTGATCGTCGCCACCTCGGACGCCTACCACGTGCCGATGTCGATCAAGGCGCTCGACGCCGGCAAGCATGTTCTCTGCGAAAAGCCGATCGGCACCTCTGTCGAGGAAGGCGAGGCGCTGGCAGCGGCGGTCAAGCGCTCCGGCAAGGTGCTGCAGGTCGGCCACATGAAGCGCTTCGACCCGGCGCTGGARGCGGCSCACGAYTTCGTCCGCGACGAGATGGGCGASRTGCTGGCGCTSAAGGCCTGGTATTGCGATTCCACCCACCGCTACACTAACACCGACGCCATTCAGCCGCTGCCCGTCACCAGCAAATTGGCGAGGAAACCCGCAGGCAATCCGAAGGCCGATCTCAGGCAATATTTCATGCTGGCGCATGGCTCGCATCTCGTCGATACCGCCCGCTTCCTCTGCGGCGAAATCACCGCCGTGCACGCGCGCCTCAACGAACGCTTCGGCGCCTATTGCTGGTTCGTCGAAACCGAGTTCGCCAGCGGCGCGCTCGGCCATCTCGATCTGACAGTCGCTGTGCGCATGGACTGGCATGAAGGCTTCCAGCTTTATGGCGAGAACGGTTCGGTCATCGCCAAAACCTTCAACCCCTGGTACTTCCGCGCCAGCGAGGTCGACATTTTCCATGAGAAGGACGCGACCTCGCGCAAACCGCTCGGCGCCGACGGCCATTTCTTCCGCCGCCAGTTGGAAGGCCTCGCCGACACGGTGCTGAACGGCACGCCGATGCGCGGCGCCAATGTCGAGGACGGCATCGCCTCGATCCGTGCCATGGTGGCGATTGCCCGTTCCGTCGAGACCGGTGAGCGTGTTGAGCTAACCTCGGTTTCAGGTGCGGTCTGATGCGTCTCGGCATCTTCGCCAAGACTTTTTCGGGCACCGAGCCGGCCACCGTGCTGGCTGCCGTGAAACAGGCCGGCTATGAGACGACGCAGTTCAATCTCGCTTGCGCCGGCCTGCCGTCGATGCCGGATGCCGTTCCGGCGGATGCCGTCGCGGCGATCCGCGCTGCCGCGCAGTCGACTGGCGTTTCGCTGGCCGCACTATCGGGCACCTACAACATGGCGCATCCCGACAAGACCGTGCGCGACGATGGCCTTCGCCGTCTTGCCGTCGTCATCGAGACGGCAGCATCCCTCGGCATTCCGCTGGTCACGCTTTGCACCGGCTCACGCAATGCCGCCGACCAGTGGGCATTTCATCCTGACAATGCCACGCCGGCCGCATGGTCCGACATGGCCGTCGAGATGGCGAAGGCCCTGGCGCTGGCCGAGGACGCCGGCGTCGATCTCGGCATAGAGCCCGAGCAGGCCAACATCGTCACCTCGGCAAGCGACGCGACACGCCTGATCGCCGATATGGGCTCGAAGCACCTGAAGATCGTGCTCGACCCGGCAAACCTGTTCGAGCACGCGACGCCGGACGAAGCACGTGCCATCGTCGCCGCCGCGATCGACCAAGCCGCCGGCCACATCGCCATGGCGCACGCCAAGGACCGGCATGGCGACGGCCGCTTCGCCACATCAGGGCAAGGCATCGTCGACTTCCCGGATTTCGTCGCGCGGCTGAAGGCCGTCGGTTTCGACGGCGCGCTCGTCACCCACGGGCTGTCCGCCGATGAGGCGCCTAGCGTTGCCGCCTTCCTGCGAGGGCTGCTCCGATGAGTGCGGCGCCAACGATCCTGCTGCGCGACGATGCCGCTCTTCATGTCTTCGACACCGGGCAGGGCGGGCTTCCCGTTATCTTCCAGCATGGTCTCGGCGGTGATGCCGTCCAGGTGGCGCAGAATTTTCCCGATGGCCCGTCACGCCGCCGGCTGACCGTCGAATGCCGCGCTCAGGGTGGCTCCGGTGCCGGCAGCAAGCGTCCGTTTTCGATCGCCATGTTCGCCGACGATGTGCTGGCCGCTGCGGATGCGGCTGGGCTCGACCGCTTCGTTGCCGGCGGCATTTCAATGGGCGCCGCCATCGCGCTGCACCTCGCTTCTCGCCACCCGGACCGTGTGCTTGGTTTGGTGCTGGTGCGCCCTGCCTGGGCCTTCGATGCAGCGCCGCAGAACATGCGCCCCTATGTCGAAGTGGCCGAACTCATCCGCCGGCTTCCGCTGGCTGAAGCGCGCGAAACCTTCGCGTCCTCCGCAACATCGGCCCGCTTTCGCACAGAGGCGCCGGACAATCTCGCTTCGCTGCTCGGCTTCTTCGCGCGTGAAAACGCCACCGTCTTCGCCGAGGTGATGCAGGCGATCGCGGCCGACGGACCCGGTGTGACGCAGGCCGAAGCCGCGGGTTTCGCAACACCCACGCTGGTCATCGGCAGCGCCATCGATCTCGTCCATCCCCTGGCGACCGCGCGCGAACTCGCCGCGACCATCCCCAACACGACCTTCACCGAGGTGACGCCAAAAGCCACCGACAAGGATCGCCATTTCGCCGAAATCCGCGCCGCCATCAGCAGCTTTCTCGACACGAATTTCAACAACCAGGATCCATCATGACTTCAAAGCCCCTGTCAGGCCCCGCCGCCATCGCCGCATTGCCGCGCGATCGCTTGATCGCCGAATTTTCGCTGTGGTCGGCCAATCTCGCCAATTTCGAGAGCGATCTGAAACGGATCGAACCCTATGTCGATCTGCATCATATCGATGTCGCGGACGGCCATTTCGCGCCGTCCTTCCTGTTCTTCCCCGATCTCGTCGCCCGCATCGCTGGCCTGACGGCCAAACCCATCCATGTCCATCTGATGGTCGATGCGGCAATCGTCGAGGCGCAGACGCGCCAGTTCATCGAGGCCGGCGCCGACATGATCAGCGTCCATGCCGAGAACGGCGAGGCGGGTTTGCGCGCCGTGCGGCTGGCCCGCGAACTCGGCGCCGAAGCTGGCGTTGTGTTGAGGCTGGAGACGCCCGTCGAGGCGGTGACGCCTTTCGTCTCCGAGGTCGCCTTCGTCACGCTGCTGGGCACCGCGATCGGCGTCAAGGGCCAGAGCCTGTCGGAGAAGGCCTGCGACAGGCTGGGCGCCACTCGTGCGATCCTGAGAAAGGCCGGCCGCGAGGCTGCGGTCGTGCTTGCGGCCGACGGCGGCATCCGCCACGAGACCGTGCCGTTGTTGCGTGCCGCCGGCGCCGAAACCGTGGTTCTGGGCTCGCTCGCCTTTGGCGACAAGGATCTCGCCGGCCGCATCGGCTGGCTGCATGGGCTGAAGGTTGCGGCATGACCACTGAAGCCGCCCTTGCGATCGATCTTGGCGGCACCGAGCTTCGTGCCGCGCTGGTCGACCGTGACGGCAAGATACTGGCCTTCGCCGCGGTGCCGACGCAAGCGCAGGCCGGGCCTGACGTGGTGATCGACCAGATCGAGGCGCTGGCCGCGACCGTGCATGCCGAGGCGCCGGGGCTCGCCATTGTCGGCGTCGGCGTCGGCGCGCCGGGGCCGCTCGATCCGCTGGCCGGCATTGCCGTCGGGCCGCCGACGCTGGCCGGCTGGCAGGATGTCCCGCTGGCCGATATCCTCGAGCGGCGGCTCGGCCTGCCGGTGCGGCTGGAAAACGACGCCAATGCGGCGGCACTCGGCGAATGGCGCTTCGGCGCCGGCCATGGCGCCCGCTCGTTGGTCTTTGTCACGGTGTCCACCGGCATTGGCGGCGGTGTCGTTGCCGACGGACGCATCCTGCATGGCCGCCGTGGGCTGGCCGCCGAGATCGGCCATATGACCATCACCAACGAAGGCGAGCGCTGCGTCTGCGGCGTCGTCGGCTGCTTCGAGGCCATCGCCTCGGGCACCGCACTTGGCCGCCGTGCCAATGCCGCGACATCGGCCTTTGACGGCTCGACGCTGCGGCGTCTCTCGGCCAATGGCGAGGTCACGGGTCGTCACGTGGTCGAGGCCGCGCGGCTGCAGGATGACCTCGCCGCCGCCCTGCTCGAGGAGGAGGCGCGCTGGCTCGGCGTCGGTTTCACCAATTTGCTGCATCTCTATTCGCCCGACGTGCTGGTCGTCGGCGGCGGCATCGCCAATGGCCTCGACCTGATGCATCCGGTCATCGAGGCGACCATCCGGCAGCGCGCCATGCGCGCCTATCGCGACGTGCCTGTCGTCCAGGCGCAGCTTGGCCGCCATGCCGGGCTGGTCGGCGCTGCCAGCCTTGTCCTGTTCGACGATGGCAGCCTGGCGGCCCGCATGCCTGTCGGTCCAAGCACGTTTCCGGAAGCGCGGAGGGACTTCAATGGCTGACACGTCAAGGTAAAAAAGTGGCCGGAGGCAGCGATGCCTCCGGCCATTTGCATTGCCATGCGACCGCGCGAATTACTCGGCGGGAACGACATCCGCCGGCAGGCTGTCGTCGGCAGTACCGGCCAAGGCCCTGGCGAGCTTGGCCTCGTCGAGTTCGCCTTCCCAGCGTGCAACAACCAGCGTGGCGACGGCGTTGCCGACGAAGTTGGTCAGCGCCCGGCACTCCGACATGAAGCGGTCGACACCGAGGATCAGCGCCATGCCGGCGACCGGCACCGAAGGCACGACCGAAAGCGTCGCGGCAAGGGTGATGAAGCCGGCGCCGGTGATGCCGGCAGCACCCTTGGACGAGAGCATCGCCACCAGCAGCAGCAGGATCTGGTCGCCGATCGACAGGTGGATGTTCGTCGCCTGCGCGATGAACAGCGCGGCCAGTGTCATGTAGATGTTGGTGCCGTCGAGGTTGAAGGAATAGCCGGTCGGGATGACCAGGCCAACCACCGAGCGCTTGGCGCCGGCCTTTTCCATCTTTTCCATCAGCGAGGGCAGGGCGGCTTCCGACGAGGAGGTGCCCAGCACCAGAAGCAACTCTTCCTTGATGTAGCGCAGCAGCGACAGGATGGAGAAGCCGTTGTAGCGGCAGACGGCACCCAACACGACGAACACGAACAGCAGCGATGTCGCGTAGAAGGTGCCGACCAGCATGGCGAGGTTGATGACCGAGCCGATGCCGTATTTGCCGATGGTGAAGGCCATGGCGCCGAAAGCGCCGATGGGGGCTGCCTTCATCAGCACGCTGACCAGCTTGAACATCGGCGCCATCAGCGCCTGCAGGAAGTTGAGCACCGGTGCACCCCTGTCGCCGACCAGCGCCAGCGCGATGCCGAACAGCACCGAGAAGAACAGCACCTGCAATATGTCGCCATCGGCGAAGGCGCCGACGATCGTGCCGGGGATGATGTTCATCAGGAAGCCGGTGACCGACTGGTCATGCGCCTTGGCGGCATAGGTGTTGACGGTCGAGGCATCGAGCGTCGCCGGGTCGATGTTGAAGCCGGCACCCGGCTGCACGACATTGGCGACGATGAGACCGATGATCAGCGCCAGCGTCGAGAAGGTGAGGAAATAAAGCATCGCCTTGCCGGCGACGCGGCCGACCTTCTGCAGGTCGCTCATGCCGGCAATGCCGGTCGCGACCGTCAGGAAGATGACCGGGGCGATGATCATCTTGACCAGCTTGATGAAGGCGTCGCCGAGCGGCTTCATGCTCTCGCCGACAGAGGGATAGTAATGGCCGAGCAGGATGCCGACGGTGATCGCCACCAGCACCTGCACGTAGAGTTGGGCATAGAGGGGCTTGCGCTGCGCGGCGGGCGCGCCTGATTGGTCTGCGATGTGCATCGATCTCTCCCTGGCCGGATGGACGGAAACCGCCCTGCGTGACTTCTCCCATCGCGGCGTTCCGGTCGCCCGCCGCTGCAAGGAGTTTTGCAAGCGCTGTGCCAGATCCGGGAAAGCCCGGAATCCCGGGATTCCGGGCATTCTTCAGCGGCCTTTGGTGGAGGTGTGTGCGGATTTCCGCACGCGAAACATTTTGCCTGGGCGGAATTTCGCATTACAGTGACCTTGAGGCCCTAGCAAAGGGAGAGGGCAGACGTCGCAGGCAGGCACCGATAGCGGCTCCGCGACCGGCCGCGAACTGCTGCGTGAGGCGGTGGCCCGGCTGCGCGATGGCCGCTGGCTTGTCGTCGTCATCGCCCTGGCGGTCCTGGCCGGCGCGATCGCCATCGCCGGGCGCATCGCCACCGGCCAGGCAGCCGATGATCTCCGCGACACAGCGCTTGCCGCCTTGCCGCTGGCTGCGGGAACGCTGACCGGCGAAATCGAAAAGCAGCGCCTGGTTCCCTTGGTGCTGGCCCGCGACGATGCGGTGCGCGGGGCGCTGCGTCGGGCCGGGAAGATGCAGGAGGCGGCCCTCAACGACAAGCTCAAGGCGATCGCCGGCGATGCCTCGGCATCCGCCATCTATGTCATCGACACGGCGGGCATCGCGATATCGGCCAGCAATGCCGGCGAGCCGACGAGCTTTGTCGGCATCGACTATAATTTTCGCCATTACTTCAACGAGGCGATGGCGAAGGGCGCTGCCAGCCAGTACGGCCTCGGCACGATCAGCGGCCGACCGGGGCTCTATCTTTCGAGCCGCGTCGATGACAACGGCAAGCCGCTGGGCGTTGCGGTGTTGAAGGTCGAACTCGACGGTGTCGAAGCCAATTGGCGCTCCAGCGGCTTCCTCGTTTTCGTCACCGACGAACGCGGCGTCGTGCTGGCCACCAGCCAGCCCGAATGGCGGTTTCACGCACTGGCGCCGCTCTCCGCCGAAGCCGCCGCCGCTGCCCTTGAGCAACTGCAATTGACGGACGCCGCCTTCGAGCCCTTGCCGATACGGCGCGGCGCGGGTGACGGCCTGGCGACGATCGACAGTTCGGGCAAGCCGCGCCAGTTCGTCGAAGTGGTGCAGGACCTGCCCGGTGCGGTCCCTGGCTGGCGCCTCTGGCTTTTGACGCCTGCCGACGCCGCCCTCTCGTCCGCCGCCAACACGGCGCGCCTGACGACGCTGCTCGGGCTGCTGCTGACGGGCCTGCTTGCCTATGTGCTGACAAGGCGCCGCCGCACACGCCGGCTGCGGCAGGAAGCGCTGGCGCGCATGAACGCCGAGCTCGAAAGCCGGGTCAGCACTCGGACCGCCGAACTGACGCGCTCCAACACCGCACTTGCCGGCGAAATCGCCGAACGTGAGAGTGCCGAAGCCAAGGTCCGCCGGCTGCGCGACGATCTCGCCCAGGCCAACCGGCTTTCCATCCTCGGCCAGATCGCCGCCGGCGTGGCGCATGAGATCAACCAGCCGGTCGCCGCCATCCGCACCTATGCCGAGAATGCCGGCCGCTTCCTCGAAACCGGCAAGACCGAACCGGCAAGCGGCAATCTGACCTCGATCGTCTCTATGACTGAGCGCATCGGCGCCATCACCAATACGCTGCGCACCTTCGCCCGCCGGCCCGGTGTCGCCGCTTCGCCACTGCCGGTGCGCGAGGCGATCGACGGCGCGCTGTCGCTGCTGTCCGGCCGCATCCGCGATTCCGGCGTGACCATCGTCAAGCCGCGCGGCAACGCCTCGCCATTGGTGATGGCCAGCCGCATCCGGCTGGAGCAGATCCTCGTCAATCTGTTGCAGAACGCGCTGGATGCCATGAAGGACCAGTCCGATCCCCGTATCGAGATCGAACTCGCCGAGCGCGACGACCGGGTGTTGATCTCAGTACGCGACAACGGCCCGGGTCTCGGGCCAGAAGCGGCCGGCAATCTGTTCATGCCGTTCCAGACCACCAAGGAGAAGGGGCTCGGGCTCGGACTGGTGATCTCGCAGGAGATCGCCCAGGAATTGGGCGGCACCTTGCAGCTCGATCCCGACAGTGCCGGCGGCGCGTCCTTCACCATCGATTTGAGGCGAATTGAATGACGCAGGGATCAGGGCTGGTGACGCTTGTCGACGACGATGCCGACCTGCTGCACGCCACCACGCAATTGCTCGAACTTGCCGGCTTCACGGTGGTCGCGCGCGATGCCGCCGAAGCCGCACTTGCCGTCGTCGACAGGGATTTCGACGGCGTGGTCGTCAGCGACATCCGCATGCCGGGCATGAACGGCCTGCAGCTGTTCGACCGCATCAAGGCGATCGACGCCGATATACCTGTCATTCTGGTCACCGGGCACGGGGATGTCGATCTCGCGGTGGCCGCACTCAAGGACGGCGTCTACGATTTCATCCCAAAGCCCTATGCCGGCGATCGCCTTGTCGAGGCGCTGAAACGGGCGAGCGAGAAGCGGCGGCTGGTGATGGAGAACCGGCGGCTGCGCGAAGCAGCCGCTCTGGCCGCCGACGGCCTGCCGCTGATCGGCGAAGCGCCCGCGATCCGGCGCCTTCGCGAAACCTTGCGCCAGATCGCCGACATGGATGTCGACGTGCTGGTCGAAGGGGAGACCGGAACCGGCAAGGAAGTGGTGGCGGACCTCTTGCACCGCTGGGGCCGGCGCCGTGCCAAACCCTTCGTGGCGCTGAATTGCGGCGCCTTGCCGGAGACGGTCATCGAAAGCGAGCTGTTCGGCCACGAGGCCGGCGCGTTCACCGGTGCGCAGCGGCGGCGGATCGGCCGCGTCGAGCATTCCAGCGGCGGTACGCTGTTCCTCGACGAGATCGAATCCATGCCGCCGGCCCTACAGGTCAAGCTGCTGCGGGTGCTGGAGACGCGCAGTCTCACTCCGCTTGGTTCCAACGAGATCCGGCGCATCGATCTGAGGGTCGTGGCGGCAACCAAGGTCGATCTCGGCCGGCCCGACCAGCGCGGCGATTTTCGCGAGGATCTGTATTTCCGCCTCAACGTGGTGACGCTGCGCATACCGCCCTTACGCGAGCGGCGCGGCGACATTCCGATGCTGTTCGGCCATTTCCTCGGCAAGGCCGCGGAACGGTTCGGCCGGCCTGTCGCCAAGGTGAACGCCGCGGTCAGCGATCATCTCCAGTCGCATGCCTGGCCGGGCAATGTGCGCGAGCTCGCGCATTTCGCTGATCGCGTAGCACTAGGTCTCGGCCCGGACGACGAGGCGAAAGCGGTTCCCTCGCAATCGGCGGAGCCTGCCGCCTCGCTGCCCGAACGCGTGGGCCACTACGAGGCGCAACTCATCCGCGACGCGCTGCGCGATCATGGCGGTGATGTGCGCGGCGCCATCGACGCGCTCGGCGTGCCGCGCAAGACGTTTTATGACAAGCTCAAGCGCTACGGCATCGCCGCGTCCGAATTTCGCAATGGCGGCGATCCGCAGCCTGTTCGAGAGCAGACATAGAGTGCGCGGGCCTCACGCTTCATAACCCCTTCATCCCATCCAGCCATGCATTCCGGAAAGAGCCATGAAGACGACACTCGAAACGACGGCAAATCCCTTGCCCGAAGACCTCGCCTTTCTGAGCGAACGGCTGACGGCGTTCAACGACGGCGATGTCGGGGCTTCCGAAAGAAAGGCGCTGGCGGTGTTCGTGCGTGACGAGGACGGTGCGGTCGTTGCCGGCATTTCGGGCTACACCGCCTGGGGCTGGCTCTACGTGCAGTGGCTGTGGGTCGATGAAAGGCTGCGCGGCCAGCACATGGCAGGCCAGATGCTGGCCGCGGCCGAACAGGAGGCCATGGCACGCGGCTGCCACGGCGCGTTGATCGACACCTTCAATCCGAACGCCGAAAAGGTCTACCAGCGCCAGGGCTATCGGCCCTTCGGCACGCTGGCCGATTTTCCGGTCGGTCGCAGCCGCATCTTCCTGCAGAAGGAACTCGCTTAACCAGCGAGTTTTCCGCCGCGCATCGGCTGCGGCGCGCCTGTGGTGCTTGGAAAACTGATCGGCAGGCCGCGCAGCACGCGAACCGCGAGGAAGGCAAAACACTCCGCCTCGACCGCGTCGCCGCTCCAGCCAAGGCTTTCGGCCTGCACCACCTCGACGCCGGCGCGGCTGGCGAGCATGGCCATCATCGTCGGATTGTGGCGGCCGCCACCGCTGACCACCAGCCTCTTCGGCCGGCTCGGCAAGAGATCGAGCGCCTTGCCGACGGCGCCGGCGGTGAAGGCGGTGAGCAGGGCCGCGCCATCCTCGGCGTTGAGGCCATCGGCCATGGCAGCACCGAAGTCGAAGCGATCAAGCGATTTGGGGAAAGGCTTGGTCAGATAAGGATGCTGCAACAGCTTGGCGAGCCTAGCCTCGTCGACCGTACCCGCGCGACCAAGCGCGCCGTCGCGGTCCATTTCGCCGAGCCCTTTCGACTTGATGAAATCGTTGAGCGGCGCGTTGGCCGGTCCGGTATCGAAGGCGACGACATTGTCGGCGCCATCCCACCAGGTGACGTTGGCGACGCCGCCAAGATTGAGCACGGCCACCTCGCCGCTGGCGCCGGCGCTGCGCATCAGCGCGGTGTGATAGGCTGCGGCCAGGGGCGCGCCTTGCCCGCCGGCGCGCATGTCGGCCGAGCGGAAATCATACGCGACCTTGGTGCCCAATAGGGAGTGCATCAGCTCGCCGTCGCCGAGCTGCCGCGTCTGGCCGAGCCGTCCGACCTGCGGCGCGCGATGCAGCACCGTCTGGCCATGGAAACCGACGACGCCGATATCGGCCATTGTCATGCCATAGCCCTCGACCAATTCCTTGACCGCCGCCGACTGGGCGCGCGTCAATGCTTCCTCGGCCTTGCGGAAGATCGCCGGTTCCGGCCCGACAAAATTCCAGGCCCGCGCCGCCGTCAGCGTCTCTTCCAGCAGGGAGCGGATCGATTGGGGATAAGGCATCAGCCGATAGGTGCCGAAATCGTCGATGCGCTCGCCATCGGTCTTGATCAGCGCGACGTCGATATTGCCGTCAAGCACGGTGCCGGTCATCAGGCCGACGGCCCAGATTGGTTCCATCATTGAGCTCCTAAAGTCCATTGACGAGATCGCCGACCGTCTGCCGCAGCGAAACGATTCCGCTGTCGAAATGGCGTGTCGGATGGATCCGGTTGGTGAGCAAGGTCCAGGCCTTGCCGCTGTCGAAGTCGATCCACAAGCCGGTGCCGGTAAAGCCGGTATGGCCGATGGTTTCGGGGCTGCACAATGAGCCGCCGGACCAGCCGTCGTAAGGACGTTCCCAGCCATGGGTGCGGGTGGCGGACAGGGGCGTGCGCATCAGTGCGATCGAACGTTCGGTGGCACCTGTACCGTCCAGCAGCCCCTGCGCGAAACCCAGCACCGAAGTGGCTGTGCCGAACAGGCCGGCATGACCGGCGCCTTGCAGCGCCGAGCAATTGTCGTCGTGCACTTCACCGGAGAGCACACGATGACGCCAGGTGCAGTCCTCGGTCGCCGCGGCGGCATCCGGCTCTGTTGACCAGGCAAAGCCTGGGCCGGGATCCATGTCGCGGATGGTCTTGCCCGAGAGCCGCTCGAGCGCAAAGCCGAGCAGGATGAAGTTGATGTCGGAATAGACCGGGTCGCGGGCGCGCCATTCGCGCTGCAGGATGAAGGCGCGCAGCAGGTCAGGGTCCCGCCCATAGGTATAGATCGGCTCGACGGCGGGAAACGGTGTCTGGTGGCCGAGGCACTGGCGAAACGTCACCTGCCGCTCCCAGGCCTCGACATCATATTGGCGCAGGTCGGGCAGCACCGAGATCAGCGGTGCGTCTAGATCGATGACGCCGCTCTCCGCCAACGCCAGGATGCGCGGGGTGGTGAAGATGATTTTGGTCAGGGACGCCAGGTCGAACCAGGTTTCGGCGGTCATCGGCCGCTGCTTGGGTACGAGTTGCGCGGAGCCGATTGCCCTGGTTATGCGGTGGCCATTGCTGTCGACAATGCCGAGCACGCCGCCGGGAATGCGCTTGGTGGCTACTGCGGCTTCCAGTGGTGCGAACGCGCGGTCGAAGAGTGGGGCGAGGTCGCTCAAGGATGGCCTCCATTGGAGAGGCCGAGATCCGTCACACCCCCCTCTGCCCTGCCGGGCATCTCCCCCGCAAGGGGGGAGACTCTCCCCCCTTGCGGGGGAGATGCCCGGCAGGGCAGAGGGGGGTGCTGTCCCGCCAACCTCGCATATCCCCGCGCGCCACCCATCACGCCTCAACCCTCGCTCGATGATCAGGCCCAAACTGCTCCCAGCGCGCCGGCGCCGGCTCAAACCCCTGCGGGCGCACCAGCGAGGGCACTTGCCATGTGTCGATCTCGAAATGCTCACGCCGCCGGTCGATAGTCGGAACGGCGGCGATCAGCTTCTTCGTATAGGAATGCTGCGGCTTCGACAGCACAGAAGCCGCGTCGCCGATCTCGACGATCTGGCCGGCATAGATGACGGCGATACGATGGGCGATGCGCTCGACCACCGCCATGTCATGCGAGATGAACAGATAGGCCAGCCCAAAGTCGCGCTGCAGATCGACCAGCAGCTCCAGCACCTTGGCCTGCACCGAGACGTCGAGCGCCGACACCGCCTCATCGAGCACGACCACGGACGGGTTGAGCATCAGCGCACGGGCAATGCACAGCCTTTGCCGCTGGCCGCCGGAGAATTCGTGGGGATAACGCTGCAAGCTATTCGCAGGCAGGCCGACACGTTCCAGCAGGCTCGCCATCCTGGCCCGCGTCTCGGCATCCACGCGGCCACCGGTGGCGATCACCGGTTCGGCCAGGATGCTTTCGATGCTGAGCCTTGGATTGAGCGAGGCATAGGGGTTCTGGAACACCATCTGCACGGGCTTGGCGCTTTGCTCGGTTGAGGCCTTTCGGGCGCCAACTGAGAAGCTGCCGCGCGTCGAGCGCACCAGTCCGAGCACCGCCTTCGCGGTGGTCGATTTGCCCGAACCGCTCTCGCCGACGATCGCCAGGGTCTCGCCTGGCATCAGGTCGAAGTCGACGCCGTCGACGGCATGCACCGCGCCGGTGGCGCGGCTGAAGAGATTGCTCTTGAGAGGAAACCGCACGACGAGGCCGTCGACCTTCAAGGCCGGCTCTGCTTGTGTGTCCTTGTCGCGCTGTCCGTCCGCGCGCGTCGCACGACCGTTGGCGAAATGCGGCACGTCCTGCAACAGATGCTGCGTGTAGGGATGCCGCGGCCTGTCGAGGATCTGATTCAGCTCGCCCTGTTCGACAGCCTGCCCGTTCTGCATCACCATCACCTTGTCGGCGATGCCGGCAACCAGGCCGATATCGTGGGTGATGAAGATGACAGACATGCCGGTCTCGCGCTTCAACTCGGCCAGCAGCGCCATGATCTGCGCCTGCACGGTGACGTCGAGCGCCGTCGTCGGCTCGTCGGCGATCAGCAGGCGCGGATTGCAGGCGAGCGCAATGGCGATCATCACCCTTTGCAGCATGCCGCCCGATAGCTGGTTGGGCGTGTATTTCAGCCGCCGCGCGGCATCAGGGATGCGCACCCGGTCGAGCGCATCCCTGGCCGCTGCAGTGGCTTGTCGGCCGGTCAGGCCGCGGTGCAGCCGAAACGATTCCTCGATCTGCGTGCCGATGGTCAGTACCGGATTGAGCGAGGTCATCGGCTCCTGGAAGATCATGCCGATCTCGGCGCCGCGAATGCCGGTCAGCTGCGGTTCGGTGGCAGTCATCAGGTCGAAGAGGCTGCCGTCGGCGCGCTTCAGTTTCATGGCGCCGCCGGTGATGCGGCCGCCGCCGAAATCGATGAGCCGGTTGATCGACAGCGCGGTGACGGATTTGCCCGAGCCGCTTTCACCGACGATGGCCAGTGTTTCGCCATCCGCCAGGTCGAAGCTGACGCCGCGCACCACTTCGTTGGCTTGAGGATTGCGGCCGAAGCCGACGCGAAGGTCGCTGACCGACAGAAGCGGGATCATGCCGGCGCTCTCCGCATCCTGGGGTCGAGGATATCGCGCAAGGCGTCACCCAGCAGGTTGAAGCCGAGGATGCTGATCATGATCGCCAGGCCCGGGAAGATCATCAGCCAGGGCGCGGTCTCCATCAGATTGCGGCTGTCGCTCAGCATCAGGCCGAGCGAGGCGGCAGGCGGCTGCGTACCGAGGCCGAGGAAGCTCAGGCCGGCTTCCGTCAGCAGCGCCCAAGCCAGCGCCAGTGTCACCTGCACGGTCAACGGCGCCACCAAATTGAGCAGCAAATGCCGCGTGACGATGTAAAACGAACTGCTGCCGAAGGTGCGCGCGGCGTCGACGAATTCGCGGGCCTTGAGCGAAAGGGCAGGGCCGCGCACCACGCGGGTGAAGATCGGTGTGTAGACGATGCCGATGGCAACGACGCTGGTCCATGTGCCAGGCCCGGCAACGGTGACGATAAGCAGCGCCAGCAGGATCGCCGGGAAGGCCAGCAGCACATCCATGATCCGCATCACCACCCCGTCCCAGCGGCGTCCAAGCCAGGCGGCGGCCAGCCCCAGCACGGTGCCGGCAAGGGTGGCGAAAGCCACCGAGAAGAAGGCCACCGTGAAGGATTGGCCGATGCCCGCCATCAGCCGGCTGGCAACGTCGCGGCCGAACAGGTCGGTGCCCATCCAGTAGGCGCCATTGGGCGCGTGCAGCCGGTCGACACGGAACTGCGTGATCGGGTTGTGTGGCGTCAGCCCGACCAGGCCGAGGATGGCGATCAGCAAATAGATGCCGACGATGACGCCGCCGATGCGGCCGCTGCCGTGGCTGAAGATGGCGCGCAGAATGCGCATCACTGTTCTCCCAGCCGGATGCGCGGATCGAGCGCGACATAGGCGAGGTCGACCAGGAGATTGACGATCATGAAGTTGAAGGCGATGAACAGCACGGCTCCCTGCACCAGCGCGTAGTCTCGCTGCAGGATGGCGTCGAGCACCATGCGTCCGAGACCGGGCAGGGCGTAGATCTGCTCGACGATGACGGCGCCGCCCAGGAGATAGCCGAACTCGATGCCGCTCAGCGTTACCACCGGGATCAGCGCGTTGGGCAAAGCATGGCGCCAGATGACGCTGCGCGCCGACGCACCCTTGCTGCGCGCGGTGCGCACATAATCATCGCTCAAAACGTCGAGCATGGCCGAACGCGATATGCGGGTGACCGACGCGGCGAAGGCGAAGCCGAGCGTGATGGCGGGCAGGATCAGCTGGCTGAGATTGCGCAAGGGATCCTGCCAGAGCGGCGCGAATTCGCCCATCGCCGGCAGCACGCCGAAACCGGCCGACAGCGTGTAGATGATCAGCAGGCCAAGCACGAAGCTCGGCGTCGACTGGCCGATCATGGCGGCGATGCGCACTCCCAGATCGGACAGTTTTTCATTGTGCGTGGCGGCGAAGATCCCGGCCGGCAGTCCGACCAGAAGTGCAATGATCATCGACAGGATTGCCAGCTCCAGCGTCAGCGGGAAGCGCTCGAGAATGACGTCGAGAACCGGCCTGCCATAAGTGACGGAAATGCCCAAATTGCCGTGCAGGATGCCACCGATCCAGCGCCAGTACTGGACGAACCAGGGTTGGTCGATGCCGAAATAGGCGGCGAGCGAGTCACGCTGCGCCGGCGTCAGCAGCCCGGCTTCGGTGCCCAGCATAGCCGTGATCGAATCGCCCGGCACCATCCGGATCGCCACGAAGACCAGGATGGACACGCCAAGCAGGACGAGAGGAAACGTCGCCAGTCGTCGCATCAGATAGTTCACGCGAAGAAGTCCTCTCGTCCAATGCCCGCTGTGGCTACTGCTGGATGGTAACCTTGCTCAGGCTGAACAGCGTGCCCGTCGGCGTCGGCACGAAGCCGGCGATGTTCTTCTGCTGGGCGGTGTAGCTGTAGGACGTGTAGAGCCAGATCCACGGCGATACCTCGGCGAGGTGCTTTTCGAACTCGGCGAAGATCGCCTTGCGCTTGGCCGGGTCGGTCTCGGCGCGGCCCTGCTGCATCTGGCTATCCAGCGTGTCGTCGATGTAGTTCGCCACCTTCTGCAGATTGCCCGCCTTGGTCCAGTAGCGGTTGTACATGGTGTAGGGGTCGGCACGGCCGCCATTGAGCGCGATCGCCATGTCGAAATCGCCCTTCAGCCAGGCGTCGACATAGACGTTGAGCTCCATCATCTTGATGTCGAGCTTGACGCCGATTTCGGCGAGTTGCGACTGGATCACCTGGGCTTCCGCTGCCGCCGTCGGCGGCTCGCCGGTGGCRCCGATCACGGTCGCCGAAAAGCCATCGGCAAAGCCGGCTTCCGCCATCAGCTTCTTGGCCTTTTCGACATCGCGCTTGTAGCAGAACAACTGGCTCGGATCGGTCGCCAGCGCCGGGATGGTCAGCGGTCCGGTGACCTTGCCTTCGCCAAGCGAGGCGGTGTCCAGCACCTCCTGCCGGTCGATGGCGCAGGAGATCGCCTGGCGCACCTTGAGCTCGGTCATCGGCTTGCGCGATGGATTGAGCTGCAGCACGTGGTAGGAGAGCACCGGCACGCGGTTCAGCTGCAGGCTGGCCTCTTTCGGCACCAGCGTGGCGACCAGCGGGTCGTTGAGCAGGGCGAAATCGATCTGCTTGGTGCGCATGGCGGCCAGGATCGCCGCTTCGTCGGGCAGCACGCTGATCTCGATGCCGTCGACACCGGTGGCACCGCCGGCCCAGTCCTTGTTGGCGCTCAAGACTTCCTTGGCGTTGGGGTCCCATTTGTCGAGCTTGAACGGGCCGGAACCAAGCGCCTTGGTGCCGATCGAGCCGGCCTTGATTTCAGCCGCCGGGACGATCGCCGCGTTGACGTCGCTCATCGCGGTCAGGATCGGCACGTCGGGCTGCGACAGGTGGAACACGACGGTTGCCGCATCGGGCGTGTCGATGCTGGCGATCGACAGGAAATTGGCACGGGCGGCAGCGCCCGTCTTCTCGTCGAGGATGCGCTCGAACGAGGCCTTGACGTCGGCCGAGGTGACGGCCGCGCCGTCCTGGAATTTCGCCTTGGGGTCGAGCTTGAAGGTCAGTTCCTTGCCGTCTTTCGAGAATTCCCAGGAGGTGGCGATGGCCGGGATGATCTGCAGGCTGGCATCGACCCGCACCAGCGGCTCGTAGATCAGTTCCAGCAGCCGCAGCGACGAAAACGCCGTCTGCTTGTGCGGGTCAAGCCCGGTGGCGTCCTGCGACCAGGCCATATGCAGCGTTGCCGCCTGCGTCGAAACCGTCGCGATACCGAGGATTGCTGCCAGCGTGATGCCCGACAGCAGCTTTCTTGTAAGATGGATCATTCCCGTCTCCCATTATGATTTGACTTGATGCCTTGCCGTTTCTGCCGACCGCTTCCAAGACACACATGCTTTGGAGTATCGGCCCAGTCTATGCGGCTTCACGCCGTCTTGTCGCTGATTGCCTTGCGCAGGAAGCCTCCGGCCTTGCCGAGGGCAGTTCGCGCCGCCTCGACATCAAGGCCGGTGATCGTCACCAGGATCGCCAGCTTCACATCATTGCCGGTCTGGGCGAGCGCCTGCTTGGCCTGCTGGGCCGTGCAGCCGGTGGTCTGCATGACGATCCTTGTCGCCCTCGCCACCAGCTTCGTGTTGGATGGGTTGAGGTCGACCATCAGATTCTGAAAACTCTTGCCGATGCGGATCATCGAGGCCGTGCTCAGCATGTTGAGCACCAGCTTCTGCGCGGTTCCCGATTTCAGCCGGGTCGAGCCGGTGAGCACTTCGGGGCCGACGACGGGCGAGATGGCGATGTCGGCGATGCCGGCAATGGTCGACGCCGGATTGCAGGACAGGGCGACCGTCGCCGCGCCGACCTGCCTGGCATAGTTCAACCCGCCGATGACATAGGGTGTGCGCCCGCTGACCGCGATGCCGACCACCACGTCRTCCGCTGTGAGCCCGATCTCCTGCAACGCCCGTGCGCCCATTTTCGGATCGTCTTCGGCGCCTTCCAGCGACCGCACCAGGGCATCGGGACCACCGGCGATCAGGCCGACGACCATGCCTTCAGGCACGCCGAAAGTGGGCGGACATTCCGAAGCAT